>CALRCS010000001.1 GCA_943354625.1 Candidatus Nomurabacteria bacterium
ATAGAGATTTCTATTGCCAAGTCCGGTGGTCCAGGAGGTCAAAATGTAAATAAAAGAGAAACAGCTGTGCGTATAGTTCATAAACCTACAGGGCTTTCAGTACATGTGACATCGGAAAGATCTCAAGCACAAAATAAAGAGAGGGCATTGGATATATTAAAGGGTAAACTTTTTAAACAAATGGAAGAAGAAAGAATAGCGAGAGAAAAAGGAATGTATATAAGTAAGATAACAGCCATAGAATGGGGAAATCAGATACGTTCATACGTTTTTCATCCTTATAAAATGGTAAAAGATCATAGAACAAATGTTGAGACAAGCCAGGTTGATAAAGTTCTTGAAGGTGATATAGATGAGTTTCTCTTTGCTGAAAGAACTATGATATAATCTAGTAATGATTTATTTTGATAAAGTTAGTAAAATTTACCCAGACCAGTCAGTAGCTCTAGACTCGGTGAGTTTCTCTATAGAGCCAAACGAATTTGTAACCATCGTAGGTCATTCTGGTGCCGGTAAGACCACATTGATGAAGATGGTTATAGCAGAGGATAGACCTACACAAGGGGCAGTCTTTTTTGAATCAGCAAATATTCACAAACTAGGAAAGGGGCAGATGAATAAACTACGTCGTCGTATCGGTACTGTCTTTCAGGATTTTAGATTGATAGCAAATAAAACAATATATGAAAATATTGCTTTTGCCATGGAGGCATCAGGACGTCTGGATAGTGAAATAAAATCAGACGTTCCACATGTTCTAGAGCTAGTAGATTTGAGTAAAAAAATATGGAATTTCCCACATGAACTCTCTGGTGGTGAAAAACAAAGAGTAGCTATAGCGCGTGCTATTGTTAATCAGCCTGATATAATAATTGCCGATGAACCAACTGGAAATCTAGACCCAATAAACACTCTAGAAATAGTTAAGATTCTTCGAAAGATTCATAAGCTTGGAACAACGGTTATACTCACTACCCACGATAAAGATATAGTAGACGAAGTTTGTGGTAGAGTTATAACTATGGAAAGAGGTAAAGTAATAAGGGACGATAAACATGGAAAATACGTACTATGATATTCACAAACTTTAAAAGAATAATTAAATCAGGATTTATAAATTTTTGGAGAAATGGTTTTCTTTCTTTTTCTGCTATCGTCGTTATTACTGTATCCTTAACCGTGTTTGGTGCATTAATTTTCGGTAGTGCTTTTAGTCGTGCTCTTATAAAAGAAATAAAAAATAAAGTAGATATAAATGTCTATTTTACACTTGATGCACAAGAGTCAGATATTTTTGCTTTGAGGAAAACAATAGAGGCTTTGCCAGAAGTAAATAAAGTAGAGTACATCTCTCGGGAACAAGCACTAAGTGACTTTAAGGAAAAGTGGAAAGATAATTCTCTTATGATACAAGGATTGGAGGAAATTGGCTCAAATCCTTTTCCTGCCGCTTTAAATATTAAAGCAAAAGAGCCATCTCAGTATGCTGGTATAGCAACTTTTTTGGATAGTAAGGGTGCAACTTCCCAGCCTGGTTTGAATATCGTAGATAAAGTGAATTATAATCAAAATAAATTAGTTATAGATCGCCTAGGTAGAATTATTCCTGCTGTAGAGAAGTCCGGAACTATTATCGCTATTATCTTTATAATGGTAGCAATTATTATGGTTTTCAATACAGTTAGGATTATAATATTTACAGCAAAAGATGAAATATCTGTAATGAAGCTCGTTGGTGCATCAAATTTCTATATTAGAGCACCATTTGTTGTATCTGGTATTATGTACGGTATTTTTTCTGGAATTTTTACACTAGGTATACTTGGTGTCTTTGCATTCTATAGTGATGCAATGATAGTAAAATTTTCTGGAGTCCAAGGTGTAAATGATTTTTCACTACTAGCAAACGTTTTTTCAAGTTATTTTATTCAGAATCTTGGACAAATCTTCGCTATCATTATGGGTTCAGGTATTGTTTTGGGAGCTATATCTAGCTATATGGCTGTAAAGAGGTATTTACGAGTTTAAAATATTTGATACAATACATTTATGAAAAGAAAGACAGTTATGAAAGCAAAGAAAGAACAGAGACGCAAACACAGAGATAATCATAAGTATATTTTTGTTATCGGAGGAGTAATGTCTGGAGTGGGAAAGGGTATTGCCGCTTCTTCTCTAGGAACCCTATTGCATGCAAAAGGCTTTGATGTTAATCTCGCAAAAGTAGATCCTTATCTAAATGTCGATGCTGGAACAATGAACCCCACTGAACACGGTGAGGTTTTTGTTTTAAATTCAGGGATAGAAACTGACCAGGATATGGGTAACTATGAACGCTTTTTGAATAGAGATCTTATGCGTGAGGATTATATGACTTCCGGAATGGTTTATAAACATGTAATTGATAAAGAGAGGAACCTTGGTTATGGTGGAAAGTGTGTAGAAGCTGTACCACATATTCGTGATGAAATAGTTAGTAGATATGAACATGCTGCCAAGATAAATGAATCAGAAATTTCAATAATAGAAATAGGTGGAACTGTCGGAGATTATCAAAACATTATGTTTATAGAAGCAGCTCGAGTTCTAAAGATTAAACATCCAGATGATGTGATTTTTATTATGGTTAGTTATCTTCCAATTCCAAGTAAGATTGGAGAAATGAAAACTCGCCCAACTCAAAATGCTGTAAATCAATTGTCTGGTTATGGTGTTCATACCGATATAATCATTGCCCGTTCAGAAGTTCCTGTGGACAAGAAAAGAAAGGAAAAGATAGGCGTAGCTTGCAATATTCCAGAAGAAAATGTCATCTCTGCGCCAGATATCGATAGTGTTTATGATGTACCATTAAATTTTGAAAAAGATAAAATAGGGGAAATTGTTTTAAAATCTTTAAAATTAGAAAAAAGAAGAGGTCCAGGATTAAATGCATGGAAAAAGTTTGCAGATGCTGTAAAAAATACTGAAAAAGAAATAAATATTGCTATAGTCGGTAAATATTTTAGTACCGGTGACTTTGTCCTAACTGATTCATACGTTTCAGTTTTGGAGGCTATAAAATATTCTGCATATGCACAAAAAGTAAAGCCAAAGATACATACAATAAACGCAAATGATTTCGAGAAGACAAATCCTGATTACAGTATACTTGATAGTTTTGATGGAATCATCGTCCCAGGTGGATTTGGAGAAAAGGGAATTGAGGGTAAATTGAACGTTATAAGGTATGCTAGAGAAAATAAGATTCCATATTTTGGTTTATGTTATGGTATGCAACTTATGACTATTGAGTATGCAAGAAATGTATTGGGACTTGAAGGTGCCCAGACTGCAGAGATTAATCCAAATGCTCCTCATTTAATTATCGATATTATGCCAGATCAAAAGAAGAAACTTTTGGAGAAGAATTTTGGAGCAAGTATGAGATTGGGTTCATATCCTGCAAAAATAAAAATTGGTACACTCGCCCACACTGCATATAAAAATAGTTCAATAGTCGAAAGGCATAGACATCGATATGAAGTAAACCCAGAATATATAGAAAGACTTACAAATGCTGGTCTTATTTTTTCTGGAACATCCCCAGATGAGAAGCTTATGGAAATTGCAGAATTACCAACTAGTGTCCACCCATTCTTTTTGGGAACACAATTCCATCCAGAATTTCTTGCTAGACCACTTTCCCCACATCCACTTTTCACACAGTTTATCAAAGCTTCAAAGGACAAGCGTAGCACTGTCCCCGTATGGGGACAAGCGTAGCACTGTCCCCGTATGGGGATAAGGCTATATATAAGGGTTTGAAAAAATGGTTTGAAATAAAAATTTCATTAAAATTTTATCAAAATTTTATACGGATTTTATCAGTGTTTGATAGGCTTATGTCATGTTATAGAGGTCGATATATAACATTTCAATATTAACGAAACACTCTACTGACGGGTACCAGTAGGGTGTTAGTTGTATAGACATAGTTTATAGCCTATGTTATTGTCTAGATTGGAATAAAGTCAACATTAACATGGGGGGTATATGAAAGATGTAGATAAAGTTCTCGAAATACTCGGTAGGTGTGGTCATGAAGGAGGCAGTGTGGTATCAAATGGTTCATTTGCCACAATAGAAATCGTACTCACTGATCTTACGCCCGAGCAAGTCGAAATGGTCAATGAAGGAAAGGCTATTTTCAAAATCAGCATTGAGCCAAAATCTCAAAGCGGAGGAATGGGGAAATTATGAAAATTCTTGAGATCATTTGTGGTCTATCAGCCATTGTCCTCTCGTCTATTGGACAGTTCTATAAAATAGATATTCTATTCATTCCTGCGGGTATTCTATTTTTGATTGCATTCGGCGTGTGGCTTCAGAGTAAAGAACCAAACCGTCTATGATTTTCCAAAAGCCTGATCGTGCTAAGTGTACGACAGGCTTTTTTATTATTATTTACTATTTATTCACTCCATGACACTTTTTGTATTTCTTCCCAGATCCACAAGGGCATAAATCATTCCTACCAACCTCATCCTTTTTTGGAGCTTGTTGCACTGCTTTATCACCATCACCGCCACCGATTATCTGAGCTTGTTCGTGTACCTCTTTCAATTCCACTGCTTCAGGGGTAATAATTCCACCACCCACATGAGGTAAAAGATTTATTATTTGATTATTTATGGCAAGTTGCATTTCACGGAAAAGACGAAGACCCTCTTTCTTATATTCTACCAATGGATCTCTTTGGCCATAAGCACGAAGATTCACACTTGAACGAGTATGATCCATCACTTCTAGATGTTCTACCCAGAACATATCTATAGCTTGAAGCATAAGTTGACGAACTACTGTTAGAAAACGTTCTTTACCAAGTTGGGCTATTTTATTTTCGATTATTTTATCTAGATCGGTATTTACTCCTACAACCTCTCTCATCTTTTCTTCCACTTCATCCAGAGTACCTAGTAGGATTTTTCTACGACGTTCATAAACAGTTTTTCTTTGGTGGTTTAGAATATCATCATATTCTAGAATATGTTTTCTAGAATCAAAGTTGAATCCTTCGATTTTTGACTGTGCACCCTCAAGAGATCTTGTGATTATACGATTCTCAATTGCTTCGTCTTCTGCAACACCTAGTTTACCCATTAGGTTTTTTATAGTATCTGAAGCAAAAATTCTCATCAGTGAATCCTCAAGAGAAACAAAGAATTGTGTGGCACCTGGGTCACCCTGACGACCAGATCGTCCTCGAAGCTGATTGTCTATACGACGTGCTTCATGCCTCTCTGTTCCTAGAACAAAAAGTCCACCGACGGATTTTATTTCTTCATAAAGGGTGGGGGATCCTGGGTTTCCACCAAGCCTGATATCCACACCTCGTCCAGCCATGTTTGTTGCAATAGTTACAGCACCCCTTTTTCCTGCTTGAGCTATAATCTCTCCTTCGCGTTCGTGATTTTTTGCATTTAGAACTTCATGAGGTACTCCTTCGGCATGTAGGAATTCTGAAAGAACTTCATTCTTTTCAATTGAAACTGTACCAATGAGGACTGGCTGGCCGGTTTTATTTAATTCTTTTACCTTTTTTGCAATTGCTTTATACTTACCAATTTCTGTTTGGAATATAAGATCGTTATTGTCCTTTCTTTGTTGGATTTTATTTGTCGGAATTATAATAGTTTCAAGTCCGTACACTTTATAGAATTCTTCACTTGATGTTGAAGCTGTACCGGTCATACCTGAAAGCTTTTTATATAATCTAAAGTAATTTTGGAAGGTAATAGAAGCAAAAGTTCTAGACTCCTTTTGTACAGTCACACCTTCTTTTGCTTCAATAGCCTGATGGAGACCCTCAGACCAACGACGTCCTGGCTGAAGTCTACCTGTGAATGTATCAACGATTACTACACTGTCCTCTTTGATAACATACTCAGTGTTTAGATTGAATAAAGCCTTTGCCTTTACTGCGGTTTCTAGGTGGTGTACGTACTTGATTCCTTTTTCTGTATAAATATTTTCTACACCAAGCTTTTTTTCAGCTTTTTCTATGCCTTTATCTGTAAGAGCTATTGTTTTTTGTTTTTCATCTACGGTATAATCTTCATCTTTTATAAAATCTCTTACCATTACTGCAAATATTTGATATAGATTTTCGGAATCTGTTGTGGGCGATGAAATAATAAGAGGGGTACGAGCTTCATCTATCAAGATAGAGTCAATCTCGTCGACGATAGCGTAATTGAACTCTCTTTGGCGAAGTGAAGAAGCTTCATATTCTAGATTGTCTCGCAAATAGTCAAAGCCAAATTCATTGTTTGTTCCATAAGTTATATCTGCCATATAAGCTTCATGACGGGTGACTGGACGTAGATATTCATGAACTACTTTAAATGAACCTAGCTGATCACGTTCCGCATCTAGAGACTCCACATGACTAGGGTCATATATAAAGGAACTTTCATGATTTATAACTCCAGTTGTAAGACCTAGGAAATTGTAGATCTGACCCATCCATACAGCGTCTCGGCGAGAGAGGTAGTCATTTACGGTCACAACATGCACTCCTTTTCCTGTAAGCCCATTTAGATACGCTGGAAGGGTGGCTACCAGTGTCTTACCTTCTCCTGTACGCATTTCTGCAATACATCCACTATTTAGAATAGCTCCACCTGTTATCTGAACATCAAAATGTCTTTGTTTCAATACTCTTTTTGAGGACTCTCGAACTACAGCAAAAGCTTCTGGGAGTATAGAATCTAGCGTTTGACCCTTTGAAATACGGTCTTTGAACTCTAGTGTCTTAGCGCGAAGAGCCTCATCTGAAAGGGCAGAAATCGCAGGCTCAAAAGCATTAACGAGGCCTATTATAGGCTCGTATTTCTTAAGTAGTTTCTTATTTGGGTCTCCAAAGATGTTTTTTATTGAGAATGCCATTTGAGTGCGTGGCGAGTACGCCACATGAGTGTTCGACTCTACGAGTCTCCCTCACTATATCACATATTCCACTTCAGGTTCAATCTCTATTCCTGTTTTTTCATATACTCCATCTACCATTTTTTGTGCTAGGGCAATGACCTCAGCAGACGTTGCATTTCCCAGATTTATAATAACTAATGCTTGATTTTTATATGTACCTACATTACCCTTTTTTACACCACGAAAACCGCAAAGATTGTCTAGAATCCAAGCTACAGGGATTTTTACCTTTTTATCATTTAATGGGTGAACTATCATCTCTGGGTATTTTGTTGTAAGCTCTTTTGCTTTTGTTGCAGACACTATGACATTTTTGAAAAATGATCCTGCACTACCACAGTCGCGCAAATCTGGGAGTTTTTTCTTTCGAATTTCTATTATTGCATCACGTACCTGTTCTAGGTTTGGTTCCTTTATCTTTTTATATGTAAAATACTCTTTCAGGTCTTTATATTCGTAATTTAATTTTCCCTTTTTATTTAAAATAAAAGTAACAGAGAGTACTACGTATCTCCTTGGGTCTTTTTTGAAAATACTATTTCTATATGAAAATTTACAGACTTCATTGGAAAGATCCAAGTATTCATCCTTCAGAACATCCAATACATGCACTGTCTCTATCATGTCCTTCACTTCACTTCCATATGCTCCGATATTCTGCACGGGAGAAGCGCCAACTGTACCAGGAATATATGAAAGGTTTTCAAGACCATAAAATCCTTTTTCAACTGTCTCCTTTACTAGGGTATCCCAATCCTCCCCAGAAGCAACCGTTACTTTTACGGTATTACCATCTTCCATATATGTAATTCCTTTCATTTCCATTTTTATAGCTATACCGGGAAAACCATCATCTGAAACAAGGATATTTGATCCTTTACCAAGAATGAAAAAGGGCAGTTTACTTTTTTTAGAAAAGTTGATTGCCTCAATCAATTCATCTTTATTTGTAACAATACAAAAAAACCGAGCGGGCCCGCCAATTTTAAATGTCGTATATTCCTTTAGGGATTTTTTCTTTTCTATAATCATATTGGCGTTTGTTGTAAATTTTAGATTGCGTCGAGTGTTGACGAACGGGTGAAAGCTCCAAATATAATGTCTAAATTAAAATGTGAGTACAGCCGTTCGTCAACACTTGAAACAATATGTTTATTATAGCAAAAAGTCAATGAATTATACAATTGTATAAAATGAGTCCTTTTTATGTTAGAATTAAATTGTGAATTATCAAATAATAATAAATCAAAAAGAGGTCCTTTCTGGAGATATTTTTATTTTGACTCTGACAATTTTATTGGTTATAGCGTTGATTGTATATATATTAAGGACTATTTTTAAAAAACTAAGTGCTTATGAGGTTATGAAGTACGAATTCGTCACTATTATAGCTCATAAGTTTCGCACTCCACTTACTCAAATCAAATGGCTATTAGAAAGTATATTGTCAGACGAAGAGGATTCCTTTAAAAAAGAGAGTTTGCAGAATATTGGAAAATCAACGGAGACTTTGATAGGTCTTACCAATGCTCTAGTTGAGCTTACAAATTCAGCAGATAATGTAAAATCCATATATAATTTTGAAAAAATTAATATTTGTGAAATGGTAAAAAAAGTTAGTGGTTTATTGAGTGTGCATTTTCATGAAAAGAACATCTTTTTTGGTATAGAGTATTCTAGTCCAGAAATATATGTAAACGCTGATCATTCCAGAATGGAATTTGTGCTACAGACTCTTTTTGAAAATAGTATAAATTACAGCCACACCGGAAGGAATGTCGATATCCAGGTTTTACAAGAAAAAAATAAAGTGATTATATCTGTAGTTGATTATGGTATCGGTATAGACCCCTCTGATCTTCCTAGAATCTTTTCAAAGTTTTTTCGTGCTAGTAATGCGCGAAATATGGATACAGAAGGTTTTGGTGTTGGATTGTATTTGGTAAAATCAGTAGTGAAAAGACATCATGGAACACTTGAAGTATTTTCTGATGGGATAGAGAAGGGGACAACTTTTGTTTTGACCTTGCCTATTTACAAATAGAAAAAAATTCAAATTTTTCAACCTGACTAATAGAAACACAAAATCCTGCCGAGGCAGGACCTTATGTAGACATTTTATATTGAAGTACTCCATCTAGGCTTACGCCTTTTCGTACTCACACAGGTATATTATAACTTAGGATATTTTTTGTTGCAAGAAGGGAAGAATTAAGGTATTTTATAGATACATTGCCGGATCGTATAAAGGTAGTACGTCGCTCTCTGAAAGCGAAAATTTTGGTTCGATTCCAAGTCCGGCAGCCAAAATAATTTATATGAAAATCACTTTTATTACAGGTAATATTGGAAAAGTAAATGAGGTCAGCCGATACTTAGGAATTGAAGTTGATCACCAGAAACTTGACCTCGGGAGATTCAGTCGCTTGACTTAGAAGATGTTGTTAAGGACAAAGCTGCTCGAGCCTTCGAAAAAGTTGGCGGACCAGTCTTGGTAGAAGATGTTTCTTTTGTCTTCCATGCCCTTGGCAAGTTACCCGGACCTTTTATTAAATGGTTTTTATCACAATTAAAAAATGAAGGCCTTTGCAAGCTTGTTGATGGAAAAGATCGTGGTTGTACCGCAACAGTATGTTATGGATATCATAATGGGAAAACGATTCATTTGTTCAGTGGCTCAATGACAGGATCAGTTGTTTCCTCTCCAAGAGGAAATAATAGTTTCGGGTGGGCCCCAATATTTTTGCCGGATGGTTATGATAAAACATATGCCGAACTTTTAGACAAAGAACAAGCACCTATTTCCATGAGAAATATAGCGCTTGCGAACCTGCGAAGGTTTCTTGTTTCTGATTCTGGCGGGCTAATCTTGTAAAAAGGTTCCAACTTCGTACCACACCTCCAGCCATTACCATCGAAATAGCATCGCTATTTGAGATGGGCATCTGTCCAGATATGGATCTAGGATTTAGGGTACCTCCTAATGTCAGTTATTCGACTAAAACCGCTTGCTTTCTTTACATCATTTGTATATACTTTTTGGTATGACCAACAAGTATATAAAAAAAATAAAAGAGTTTCGTATTGAAAAAGGACTTTCGCAAGAACAAGTGGCACAAGCAATTGGCGTATCTCGTCCAACGTATACTGCTATCGAGGCAGGAAAAAAACAAAATCTCGATCTCGATGAAGCACAGAAACTAGCTAATTTTTTTGGTATTAGCCTAGGCGAACTTATTACTGGAACAATTGAAAATGTGGAAAAGTATAAACAGATGATACTTTCGTATCTTCGAATGAATATTTCCAGTTCTAGGGGTGGAAAAGTTACGAAGACTAAACTTGCTAAACTTCTTTACCTTGCTGATTTCGCTTGGTTCTATGATCATTTGGAGAGTATGAGTGGCATGCAATACAAGAAGTTTGCCTATGGTCCAGTACCGGATACCTTCTTTCGAGTTCTCGATGAACTTGAAGGAGATGGAAAAATCAATATCGCAAGAATAAAAGAAGGCGAAAAAGATGTGTTTTTGATTAGTGAATCAGAAAATAATAAGAATGAAAAAATCACGACTATTTCCGGTGAAGAGCAGAAGTTGATGGAGAAGATAGCGAAGAAATGGAAAAATAAGAACACGCAGGATATCGTGACTTTTACGCACAATCAATTGCCGTACACTATTTGTCGAGATAATGAGGTGATTCCTTATGAGCTTATAATTCAAGAAAACCCTGGAGATGTCTACTAGACACACTGTCATTGTTGCGCCCTTTGCTGAGCGTCATTTCATAAAGAGCTTTTCAAAAAAGTACAAAGGTGCTTGGGACATCACATGGACAGGTATTCTGGAGCAATTTAGAAGTTTCGATGAACTATTCAAGTCATCTATCGCCGAAATGATCGTTCATGACTCCAATCTCAAAATATGCAAAGTTGAGTTCCGTGTTTATGGTACGCAAGTGTCTCGTCATGGCTCAGGTAATAGATGTATCGTCGTAATCCACGAAAATACAAACACAATTTCTGTTCTTCTTGTATACGGCAAAACCGATTTAAGTGGTCATAATGAAACAGCGGAGTGGAAAAAGCTTGTTATAGAGAATTATCCGGAGTACAAGGAGCTTTGTAAATAAGATAGAACTGTGCTAGTATTATCATTGATGTATCATATTCTCGAATCTCAACAGTTTGATCAAATATTAATCAATAGGATTTTTTCCATCGCAAACAAGTTAGAAAAGAAAACCGATAATTCTTTAAAGGGGAAAATAATGGCATCATTATTTTATGAACCGAGTACAAGAACTCGGTTTTCTTTTGAGTCCGCAATGTTGAGACTTGGCGGTAACGTCATAACTACTGAAAACGCTAAGGAATTTTCTTCTGCGGTAAAGGGAGAGACTTTGGAAGATTCAATAAGAGTAATCAATAATTATGCTGACGTAATTGTCTTGCGCCACTATGAACAAGGTGCCTCTCATCGAGCTTCTCTAGTATCTGACGCTCCGGTGATTAATGCAGGTGATGGAATAGGACAACATCCGACACAGGCTCTCCTAGATCTCTATACAATAAAGAGAGAATTGGGAAAAATTAATGGAATTTCAATTGCGTTTGTAGGAGACTTGAGACATGGAAGAACAATTAGATCGTTGGCATATTTGTTAGGAAAATATAAAAAAGTAAAGATATATTTTGTATCACCAAAAAAACTAAAAGTAGGAGAAGACATAAAGGAATATTTAAGGAGGTACAAGATATCATACGTTGAGACGGAGTATTTGGAGACGGTAATCTCTCATGTGGACGTTCTCTATCAAACGAGGATTCAGAAGGAAAGGTTTAGCGATAATAAAGAATATCAGAAATATAAGGGTTGTTATCGAATCAATTTACATTTGGTGGCTAAGATGAAAGGAAAATCTATTATAATGCACCCATTACCACGTGTAGATGAAATTCTTACTGAAGTTGATAATTCCCCTAAAGCGGTGTATTTTAAGCAAGTGGGGTATGGTCTATTGATCAGAATGGCATTACTTAAATATGTTCTAAGGCCATAAGTCTTGTTCGGATATAATTCCACACGGTCAGCTCGTAAATTTGATAGCAATAGTTGATTCGGTTGACGAATTAAAGTACTTAGTTAAAAGTTGAATTAGAAATAAAAGAGTATATACTTAAAAACATATGGTAATAGACATAGAGTTAACATTAAATAGGTTTGGATTCGGTAAAATTTCAGAAAATAAATTCCAAATTTTGTGTTTTAGATTTTCTAAATGGAAAATTCAAAATAAATATTCTATTTCCTTTGAAATAAATTGGCGGAATAAGAATGAAAATACTTGATTAAAACTTTGATATACTAATTCTATGAAATTACCAACGCGCGAAGAAGGTCAGACCCTTCTTGAATCACATGTGAAAAACGACTACCAACGACTTCATGCTCAGATGGTTGCAACTGCCATGGAAGGATATGCAAATCTTTTTAATGAGGATGCAAATCTGTGGTATTTAACGGGTTTACTTCACGATATTGATTTTGAAGAGCATCCTGATACACATCCTGCTGAATCATTGAAATGGTTCAAGGATTGGGGATATCCAGAGGATTTGATTCACTCAGTAGAAGCACATGCATATAATTATAATGGATTTAGTACATTACCAAAGACTAAGTTGGCATCAGCTTTAACAGCATGTGATGAAGTCAGTGGTCTTTTTTATGCCTATCAAAAGCTGAATCCTATTCCTTTTGGTCAAATGAAAGCAAGTTCAATTAAGAAAAGGTTAAATGAAAAATCATTTGCCGCTAAGATTGACCGCTCAACTATCACAAGAGGATGTGAGTCTTTGGAGATTAGTGTAGATGATCATATTAGTAATCTTATTAAATTTCTTTCATAATGGATTCAAAAAAACTTACATGGTTGGGTATGGTAGTAGGTACATCTCTTGGAGGATATTTGCCATTGATCTGGGGTGGTAGTGCTTTTTCTTTCACTTCAATTTTTCTTGGCGCAGCTGGAGGAATTGCAGGAATTTTTATTGGATTTAAGTTGAGTCAATAATTAGGATTGTAAGGAGGATAGTATAAATTTTGGTATAGTATATAATACGTTACATGAAAACACACATAGAATATGTTCAGGAATGGTTACCAGATCTTCTACAAAAGAAAATATTGGATTTGGGATCAGGGTTGGGCGCTGTACTTATTGAAATTGCTAAAAAGGGAGGAAATGCTGTTGGTATTGAGACATCACTCGAATATGTTGAAATCACTAAAGCTAGAGCTAAGGAAGCTGGGGTAATTGTGGATGTGAGGCAAGGAAAAGGTGAAGAACTGCCTTTTGATGATAATCAATTTGATTTTGTAAACATGACAGAAGTTATCGAACATGTGATCGATCCAGAAAAAGTTCTCAGACAAGCTTATCGTGTTTTAAAACATGGTGGACAATTGTATGTGAGTGTACCGAATCGTTTTGCTTTTAAGGATCATCATTATGATTTGATTTTTGTGAATTGGTTGCCGAGGTCGCTTTCACAGACATATATAGGTATATTTGGAGAGCATAAAAATTATTCAAAAACAGGTCAGATAGGACTCGAAAGACTGGATGAAATGCATTACTATACTTTTGGTGCAATAAAAAGACTGTGTGAAAAAGTCGGTTTTAAAGTTACTGATATTAGAATAATAAAAATTAAAAAAAGATACCCATCAAAGATTGTTCAAACTGCGTCAATATTTATATATAAATTCGCTAGTTTATTTTATTTTGAATCGTTTCATTTACAGTTAATAAAGGATTAAAGGAATTAATATATTTTAAAAAACACACCCCGCTATTTCTAGCGAGGCATATGGAGTGAGGCTTTTAAATTGATCACTCAAATGTAATAGGTTGGTTGGGGAAATACGATTGTCGCAGATGAGATTGTACCTCCGAAATAGCATATTTGGGTGAATAACCGAAGACACCACCAGCTAGCCATTTAAGTTGGTTCGGAAACTGCAGTCTTATGATCCCTCTATCACTAGTATCACTTAAAAACTTGACTCCGACACTAATGCGCTTGCCATCCTGAAACACCACGACCACGGGTTGGGTGTCGATCCATGTCCCACTCATGAGGAGGCCGATTGGTAATGGCTCTTCTCCACGTGCAAACTTGTCAGATCTCTGTCCTATACATTTTTCACAGAGTTCGACACTTATTCCATCAGGAATAGGATTACCACTATATGTCCCGAGTTTTGCTCTAGAAGAGTAGCAGTCCTCGCAACGATCTTTCCAGATTCTTTCTGCCATAACAATTTTGGGTTTGAGGTTGATTGTTCGGTTGTTATCCAAACGGATTCTACTCCATAGTATTGTACAGGTCAAATAATCTGGTATAATTCCAAAATGGAAAAAAGACTAAAATTAGTAAAGAAATTTCATAAGAAATTTAATGTTCCTGTACTCAAAAAGCCATCTCTAATCCCTAAAGACAGATCAGATTTTCGATATACATTAATGAAAGATGAGGTGGATGAATATCCTCTTGGTGCAAAGAATGGGGACCTAGAAAATATTGCAAAAGAACTAGTTGATATACTGTACACAGTTTATGGAACTGTTTTAGAACATGGTTTGCAGGATAAGATAGATGAATTGTTTGAGGAGGTACACCGTTCTCATATGAGCAAAGATTATCATCAGTACAAGATGGTTAAGGGCGATAAATATTTTGAACCGAATTTAAAAAAGATTTTGGATAATATTTAATTGTCTCCCATCACGAGTATAATGATATAATACTAGATATATGCTTAAAAGAATCTTCCTATATACATTTCTAGTCATTGCCGCTATTTTTGTTTGGCTTTTTTATATTAATAGTAGACCTTGCGTCAATCCTATAAAATACAAGATAGGAAATATTGATTCTAGGTTTGGAATAACAAAAGAAGAATTTATAAAAGATCTGAATACTGCATCGGATATTTGGAATAAGTCTATATCGAAAAATCTTTTTGAATATGATCAATATGGATCTTTAACTATAAATTTGATTTATGATTATAGACAAAAGACCACAAATCTTCGAAATGAAATAGAAAAAAGGAATGTTACTGCTCAGTCTATAAATGACCAATATAATAAATTAATAAACCAGTTTAATATAGATAAGAAAGCATATGAGACGGCAGTCCTTGAATTTAATGCACAAAATAGTTCACATAATAGAGATATAAATACACTTATAGAAATGAAGAAACAAATCGATGTTCAAAGGTTAAAGTTGAATAGTCTTTCAGATCAAATTAATGTTTATGTGAACAAATATAATCTTTTGATAGACGGCATAAATTCTGATGCCAAAATAGTGAATAAAAATGCAGGGGAAATTGAGGAGGGTATGTATACATCAGGAATTAAAGTTATAGATATATATGAATATGGAAGCAAATTAAAATTGATTCGGGTAATTGCACATGAATTGGGACATTCTCTAGGTATTGATCATAATTCGAATCCTGAATCCATAATGTATAAGATAAATCAAGGAAAAAAGGAAGTTCTGACTATTGATGATTTGGAAGCATTGAAAACTGTTTGTTATTTGAAGTAGATTTGTTGTATAATAAATCTTCATTTTTAAATTATAAATATGGAAATTCATCCAGAGGTACAAATTGGACATATACATCTTACCGTCGCAGATCTGGAAAGGTCACTCGTCTTCTACCGTGATCTTTTGGGGTTTGAAGTTACCTCGAAATACGGAGACTCTGCCGTTTTTCTTTCTGCTGGAGGATATCATCACCATATAGGACTAAATACGTGGGCAGGACGCGGTATCACTCCACCCCCAGCTGGGCATTCTGGACTTTTCCACTTCGCTATACTTTTTCCATCACGACGTGAGTTAGCTTTGGTTTTAAAAAGATTAATAGATGTGGAATATCCAATTACAGGAATGGCAGATCACGGTGTTTCTGAGGCAGTATATCTAAATGATCCAGATTCTATCGGTATCGAGCTTTATGTTGATAGACCTCGCTCGAGTTGGAGAGTAAAGAATGATGGAGAAGTGGAGATGGTTACTGAACCGCTAGATATAGAGGATCTTTTGGAAGAGATATAGTTTTTATTATTTCATAATAGTGTTACAATTTATAATATGAATCCACAAAATACATTTGAAAAAGGGCCAGAAAAAATACCGACAAGAGATGAAGTGTTAGAGACTGTTCACGGTCTTATTGGTGAAAGAGATTCTACAATAGTATTTGAAGATCCTGATGAACAAGGACCAATTTTGCTCGATGTAGAGATTAAAGGTGAAAAACCTGGAGAGACTATCCAATATCAATATATGAGAAAAGGGAAATTTCCTGGCCAACCAGAGAGATCAAAGACTGAGATACTAAAAACATATTATAAAGATGGGGAAGTTGGATATTCTGAAATTGTTGGTGAATTAGATTAAATCACGTATTTATATTATAATCACTAACATGAAAAAAACCCTTAAACTTATTAAAAGTAAGCCTGTATTAGCTATTTTAATTATAATTTTGATATTTGTAGGTGTATATTTTTTATTTTTTAAATCAAAAGATAGTGTAGCAAGTACGATAGTCATTCATCCAAAAGATTTTATTCAGAAACTTTCTGTATCTGGTACAGTTGAGGCATCAGAAAATGCTGATCTCGGTTTTGCTCAGAGTGGGCGTATTTCTGGGGTATATGCAAATGTAGGTGATTCTGTAACGAAAGGAATGGTTCTGGCAAAGATTGAGAATGGAGATTTAGAGGCATTACTTCTTCAGAAACAATCAGTCCTTGATAAAGAACGAGCAAATCTATCCACAAAACGCCAAGGTACTAGGCCAGAGCAACTTGCTTTAACCACACAAAAGTACAAAGATGCTCTTTCGGCTTATGTTGCAACTTTACATAATAGCTATTTTCAAATTGAGGATGCTTTTCTTTTGAAGGCTGATACTCTTTTTACAAGGGGAACTCTAAATATTCCTGCGGATAGTTGGAATGATAAGAGATCTATTGAAGGGAAGAGGGAGGCTATCACTTTTATACTTAAGAATTGGAAAATTGCTATAGATAATATTAATTCACTAGATAATGTTAAGTCTACTACTTTAGATGTGTTGAATAAATCAAAAGAATTAGTAAATGATCTAACTCGTATTACTGGAAATCTAAATACAAGTATAGGATATTCACAAACAAGTATAGATTTGTATCGTTCAACAATAAATGGTGCTGGTCAGCAGATTTCAACTGTAATTTCGACAATAAATACATCTGAATCCACACTAAATAATGCACAAAATTCATTAACAATAGAGCAAGCTGGTTCAACCCAATACGATATCGATGCTCAAATAGCCGTAGTAAAAGCAGCTGAAGCAGATGTATTGAGTGCACAAGCGCAAGTAAATAAAACAATAGTAGTGGCGCCTTTTCCAGGAATAGTAACAAAGATGAATGCGAAAGTTGGAGAAATTGCCACATCAAATACATCAGATATTTCTATAAATGGTATAGGTTTATTTATTATAAAAAGTAATATTCCAGAAGTATATATTTCTAGTCTAGAAATTGGAAATACAGCGACAGCCACTTTGGATGCATATGGTTCAGATATCTTTTTCCCATTAAGAGTTACAGCTATTGACCCAGCCCAGACAGTTGTAAATGGTGTATCAAATTATAAAACGACACTACAATTTTCTCCAGTAGATAAAGTCATTAGACCAGGTATGACTGCCAATATCGAAATAACTACACAAAAAGTGCCCAATGCAATTGTGATACCTAGAGGATGTGTATTTACCCAGAATGAACAACAATTTGTGCAGATTAAGAAGGGATCTAGTATTGTGACGCGAGCAGTAATAACTGGTTCTGTTCTATCGGTCGGTGAAGTAAATATTGTTTCTGGTCTAGATGATGGTGATATTGTCTTACTCAATCCTATTATAAAATAAATATGTTTTCTCGCTTAAACATTCGTATTGGTTTTTATCTAGCTCTTCGCCAGATAAAACGTTCAAGTTTTTGGACAACTGGTCTGATTGTTTTTGTAATGCTTTTAACCTTTTTGAATTTGGTGGGAGTTACAGGAATACTCGTTGGTCTTGTCCAAGGTATTGGTAGAGGATATAAAGAACAATATACTGGAGATGTATTTATCACCCCCCTAGATGGTGAAAAAATTATTAGGAATAGTCCACAGCTTATTTCATTTATAAGAAATCTGCCACAGGTTGATGTGGTGGATCCTAGATATACATCGAGTGCTACTGTTGAAGCAAATTACAAAAGTGTTACAGATGTAAATAAAAAGCCTAATTCCGTAGGAACTTCTATCGTAGGTATTGATTTAGCTATAGAGGACTCATTTTCTGGTATTTCAAAATACATAATAGAGGGGTCCTATCTCACTTCAAGTGATTACGATTCTATTTTGATTGGCTCAGAACTACTCGAACAATATTCTTTTGGCGGACCACGTCAAGGCGCAATACAATCTTTAAGGGATGTTCACGCTGGAACAAAGGTTCGCTTAACTATAAATGGTATACAGCGTGAAGTTATTGTTAAGGGTATTGTAAAAGGTTCCGGTGGTAACCTTTCTCAAAGAGTTTTTATAAATAATTCAGAACTTCTGAGTCTAACGGGTGTAGAAGATTATAGTGTTCAAGAAATTGGTATTCGCCTGAAACCTAAGGAGGATTCTATTGTATTTGAGAATTTTCTTTTAAATAGTGAAGTTGGTAAAATCGCAAAGATTCAAACTACTGAAGAGGCTACACCAAGTGGGGTAGCTCAGATCACTGCTACATTTGCAGCAATAGGTAATGTGGTTAGTTCTATCGGTCTTGTTGTGGCATCGATCACAATCTTTATTGTTATCTTCGTGAATGCACTTACGCGAAGAAAGTTTATCGGAATATTGAAGGGAATAGGTATTGCTGGAGAAGCCATAGAGATTTCATATATTTTTCAATCACTCTTTTATGCTATAAGTGGATCCGGTATAGGCTTAATACTTTTGTATCTAATAGTCTTGCCTATAAATACTGCTCACCCCATCGACCTGCCACTTGGAAAGGTGATTATCTATGCTCCAGTTGCCGGAACTTTGCTTCGTGTCGCTTTACTCATCTTCGCGACTACGATTGCCGGATATATCCCAGCTAGGATGATAGTTAAAAGAAATACTTTGGATTCTATTCTTGGTAGAAATTAATTTTAAATAAAATATTTATGCTAAAAGTCACAAATCTTATAAAATCTTTCAAAAATGGCGATATTCAAACTCAAGTTTTGAAGGGGATTAATTTTGAAGCAAAAGATGGGGAATTTATCGCTATCATGGGACGTTCTGGTGCCGGAAAAAGTACTTTAATGTATCAAATGAGTCTTTTGGATGAACCGACTAGTGGATCTATTTATATTGATGGTGAAGAAGTACACAATCTATCTGAAAGAGAAAAGATGGAGTTTCGATTGGCAAAATTTGGGTATGTTTTTCAGGATTATGCTCTTTTGCCAGAATTGACTGCAGTTGAAAACGTTGCTTTACCTCTTCTTATGGAAAATATTTCTCCAAATAAAGCAGATGAGATGGCAACTGAAGCTTTGATAAAAGTTGGATTAGGTAAACGTCTTCATAATCTCCCAAGTCAGCTATCAGGTGGTGAACAACAAAGAGTTTCTATTTCTAGAGCTATTGCACATAGACCAGATATTCTTTTTGCTGATGAACCCACTGCAAATCTCGATAGTGAGTCTTCAACTATCGTAATGAATATTTTTAAAGATCTACATAAACACGGACAGACTATTATTATGGTGACTCATGAAGAAGAGTATGGAAAGATGGCAGAGAGGATAGTAAGGCTAGATGATGGACGTATAGTCTAGGTATGGTATACTTCAAATGTTATTAAATAATATTAAGAATCTCCTACGGGAGTAAAAAATTATGGCAACAAAATCAAATTCCGCATTTATGAAACCTATGACTGTTAGTGCTGACCTAGCAGCTGTTGTAGGAAAGGGTCCTATGCCCCGTTCAGAGGTTGTAAAGAAGATTTGGGTATACATAAAGGGTAAGAATCTCCAAAATCCAAAGAATAAGAGAAATATTATAGCAGATGCAAATCTAAAGAAAGTCTTTGGTGGTAAGGCAGAAGTTAGTATGTTTGAAATGACAAAGCTTGTTTCAAAGCATCTTTCATAGTATCTTAGTTGAATGTCAAAAGGAGAATCTATTCTAAGCTTCGATGAAGTGTCGTTTGAATTTGGCCATAATAAGCCTATTTTGGAAGAGGTTAGTTTCTCTGTGCGAAGAGGTATGAAAGTGACTTTAATGGGGCAAAATGGGGCTGGAAAGAGTACTCTTTTCAGTCTTATTACCCGTGAAGCAAAACCAGAGTCGGGCCAGATACATATAATGAATAATGTATCTATTGCTCACGCTAGACAAGTAATATCTCGTGATCAACTAGATCTGACCATGAGGGAATTTTTTGAAAAATGCTTTGATGAAAAGACTCATGGAAAAATCTATGATATTGATAAAAGAATTGATGAAGTATTGGAAATTGTAAATTTCCATGCTCCACACGACCGCATCGTCCGTTCATTTTCAGGTGGTCAGCAAGCTCGTTTACTTTTAGCCTCTGCAATTATTCAGAATCCTGATTTGCTTCTTCTTGATGAGCCGACAAACAACCTAGATAAAGCAGGAATCGAACATCTTACGAGCTTTTTGAAGAGTTATGAGAAGACAGTGATAGTTATTTCCCATGATGCTGATTTTCTAAATTCATTTACAGACGGGGTTCTTTATCTGGATGTTTTTACAAAAAAGATTGAGCAGTATTTCGGAAACTATTTTGATGTGAGAGAACAGATTATGCTTCGTATTGAAAAAGAAAATATGAAGAATGCTCAGTTGGCAAAAGAGATTCAAGAAAATAAAGATAAGGCTGGATTCTTTGCAAATAAGGGAGGGCAGATGCGTATGGTAGCGAAGCGTATGCGTGAGAAGGCAGAAGAGCTTGAGGATGAAATGGTTGATGTAAGAAGGGAAGATAAAACTATCCGACCTTTTATCATTCCTCACCAACCAGAAATTATCACTGATATTTTAAAAATAAATTCATATAAAGTAATTAAAAATCATAAAGCCACAAATCGTAAAACAGATATAACTCTTCGTAGAAATAATCACTTACTTTTAAGAGGTCCAAATGGAATTGGGAAGAGTACTCTTTTGGAAACTATTGCCCAAAGGGGTAAAGGATCGATTATAGCGGAGGATGTTAGGGTGGGGTATTATCGTCAGGATTTTTCTACATTGAATTTTGAAGATACAGTTAGGGAATCACTACTAGGTGTGACCGTAAAGAAGAATGAGGAAGATATGAGAACTGTGGCGGCGGGGTTTCTTATAACATCTGATATCATCAATACAAAGATAGGTAGTCTCTCAGAGGGTCAAAAAGGGCTTGTGGCCTTCGCTAGACTAGTTCTTGAACGTCCAGGTCTGCTTATCCTCGATGAGCCTACAAATCATATAAACTTCCGACATTTACCTATTATTGCAGAGGCTTTGAATAAATATGAAGGTGCTATGGTGCTTGTATCCCACGTGCCAGAGTTCGTGGAGAAGATTCGAATAGATGAGGTGCTTGACTTGGAGAAATAGAATGATAGTGTTTCGGTATATATGAGTACATCAAAAACTAGGCATCGAGCGGTTGCGGTGGTTATTAGAACAAACCCCGTTTCAGAAAAGGTGGAGATTCTCCTAATCAAGAGGAGTAATTATGGTCAGCAATACTGGACTTTTCCAGGTGGTGGTATTGAAGATGGTGAGACACATGAAGTAGCTTGTCTCCGTGAGCTTTTTGAGGAATCTTCAGTCAAGGGAAAGATTTTCAGGTCTTTAGGGACTATTCAGAGCATGTCTATACAACAAAGAACTAAGGGTGATATTTTAATAAATGAAGTTTTCATTGTAGATCATATCTCTGGGGTTCCAAAGTTGAGAGAAGACTCTTCTGAGAGAAGAAAAGAACTCAAAGGCGCCGAAGGAGGTAATCAGTCGTACGTGCCACAGTGGATTGCAATTGATAAATTTGGTAGTTTGGCTGATATTTATCCAACCCCAGTCTACAACGCTGTTCATCAGTATATCTTTGTGTACTGAGTGGTCATTTCAGTTTTGCGAAATCTAAGGCACTTGTTGCCTTATTTTTTATGATATACAATTTTAATATGTATTACGTCTATATCCTTAAATGTTCTGACGGTACGCTTTATACTGGCTTTACAAACGATTTAGAAAAAAGGGTACTAGCTCACAACACTTCAAAAACTGCTGCGAAATATACACGTGCGCGCAGGCCTGTAAAACTTATGTATTCAGAAAAGTTTAAAAGTAAAGGTAAAGCTTTAAAAAGGGAGTGGGAGATAAAGAAGATTGGGAGGGAGGGGAAGATGGAGTTGATAAAATAATAGGAGTATTGTCCAATCTTCGAAAGTACTTTAAGTGAACTAAAAAGGCTGGAAGATAAACTCCCAACCGTTTTTAGCTCTGGCGAGACCCCAATTTCTCGCATACATGCCTCCCGTTAAGGAGCGCCGGACGGGGATTTTCCGCTCTTCAGATATGTCATTATGCTATCAAAACATTCTTATTTGTCAAACACATTACTCCCCGCCACCCACCCAGTCGTCCAACAAAGCTGAAGACTATATCCTCCAGAAGGTCTATCGATATTTAAAACATCACCAACTAGGTATAGATTCTCGATTATCTTTGACTGCATTGTCTTGAAATCTACCTCAGTGAGGTCCACTCCACCAGAAGAAACAATTGCTTTATCTGAACCGAGAAGATTGCTAACTTGCATGGGAATTCCTTTTATTATTTCTATTAATTTCATTCGCTCTTCACGAGTTACTGCATTATTGATTTTATCTTCATCTATATTTGAAAATTTGAGAACGATTGGGGCAAGGGAGGAAGGGATAAAAGAACCGAGAGAATTTTTTATTTTCTTTTTATCATCTATTTTAAATAATTCCTGCAAACGGGTATTCATCATCCCATGATCTAGAGAAGGTAGAAGGTCTAGACGGATTTCTACTTCACCGTACTTTAGTAGTTCACCTACGTCACGACTCATATTTAGAACTGTAGGACCACTTATACCAAAGTGAGTAAATAAAAGTCTACCTTTATGAATCTCTTGTTTAACGTTATTTTGAAAAGTTGTGAGCTTGATGTCTTGTAAAGTCACGCCTGATAACCCTTTTATCCAACCATCTTTTAATGCAATTGGGACTAGGGCTTCGTTTGAAGTCATTACATTGTGACCAAGTTCCTTTAACCACTCAAATCCTTCACCAGTTGAACCAGTTTCCGGACGTGATGTTCCACCAGTTGCCAATACAAACTTTTTAGCATATATTTTTTCACCATTTTTCAATTTTACTGCAATTATCTTATTTTTTTCTTTTTCAAAACCAGACACTATTGCATTTGTTTTTATTTCAACTTTTTCTTTTTTCATTTTATTAACTAGAACATCCCAGACTGATTGGGAACTATCACTAACAGGGAAAACACGATTTCCAGCTTCAATCTTTGTTGGCATACCACGATCATTAAAAAACTTTATGGATTGTGTTACATCAAACTGGGAGAAAGCGGAGAACAGAAATTTATCATCATCTTTGTATTTTTTCAAAAATGTTCTGACATCATATTCTGCATTTGTTATATTTGATCGACCACCACCAGTTATTAGAAGTTTTACACCTAGAGTTGGGTTTTTTTCAAGTAAAATAACCTTCGCGCCTAGCTCCGCGGCGCGTCCCGCAGACATCATCCCGGCTGGGCCACCACCTATTATTGCTATGTCGTATACATCCATATTAGTCAAAAATAGATACTAAATACGCATCGATATCTCTTTGATCCATATCATAGAATGTTTTATTTTGATTATGTAAATCAGTTGCAAGCTTTACACCTACGAATCTCCAATGCCACGGTTCAAAAACGTAGAATTTATTATCCTTTGGATATGAAAGCACAAAACCAAAATGGTATGCATTATTATTTAGCCAAGTATATGCTTTTGTGCCTTCAAAATTATCAATATTACCATCTATTCCAGAAGTTAGAAGATCAACAGTCGTACCGAGCTGATGTTCTGAATATCCTTGATCAGCAGAGAATTGATTTGAAGTTCCAGCTCCATATACAACCTTGTAACCAGATTTTAATGCTTTTTGTTCATTAAATGATCTATATGCAGAATCTACATATATAGGAATATCTACATTACTAGCATTATCAATCATTTTTTGTAAAAATGGCCAGGTATCTGTTTGTATTTTTAAGATTTTAGAATCCAAATATTTGTATTTATTAGGTATTTCAATTATTCTTGCGGGGGCATAGTTTTCATTTAGAAAAAAGA
>CALRCS010000002.1 GCA_943354625.1 Candidatus Nomurabacteria bacterium
GCAATAAAACCTGGTGCATCAGTAAATTATCAAGATAAAAGATATTTTGGTGGAACAGGTACTATTTACTTGCGTGCAGTTGTCGATAATACAAGTTCTGTTAGTGAATCAAATGAGAAAGATAATATTTCAGCATCGACGGTTATAGATATTATAGAGGGGCCAGCAGGCACCCCATCCACAAACATTTTGATTGACGCCCCTGACCTTGTGGGTGAAAAACACGGATCTTCAGATAAGTTCTACCTAGGGGAAAATATATCAATAGGCTCATTTATAACAAATAAAGGAACTGCTCGTGTTGAGGCACCAATTGTATCCTTTCAGTATTCTTCTGGTGATAGTACAAATTTTCAACCTTTATTTTCTGTCACTGGTGTCCCATTGAATCCTGGAGCATCATCAAATGTTAAAGACACAAGAAGCTTTCTTTATAATACCGGCACAGTATATATAAGAGCTTCCGTAAATGGTAAAATGTCAGATGTAACTAAGTTTCAAATTATAGATAAGCCGGTTACCACAGCAATTAACGCTACTACAACTAGTAATCTAACACCAGTTACACCAGTAGTTACTGGCGCTGGTACAGGAGTTTCTCGACAGTTTTATACTGGGCGCATGGTAACCATTAGTTCATCAGTTATAAATAATGGTAGTGGAACGGTACGAGGCACGGACGCAGTAATTCAATCGTCTATCGATGGAACAAACTTTACTGATTTGTATATTGGTCAAATACCTCCATTATTAGCAAATCTATCCTATAAGGTAGCAGGATATCAGACCGTAAATTATCCTGGTGTTCGTTATTACCGCACTATTGTTGACAGGGGTGGTGTGATATCAGAATCAAATGAAAATGATAATATTTCTCCAGTAACAAGAGTCACTTTTATAGATCCACAAGCACCAAAACTTGATAATCCAATTATTGCTCCTACTGTTACTCGACCAAACCTCACAGCTGACAGCCCAGATCTTATAGGTGCAGAACATGGGTCTTCTGGAGTTCTTTATAATGGAGAGAGTGTCAATGTTGGTTCATATGTATCAAATATGGGTAATGGCCCTTCAGCTTATGGTACTAATGTGATAATTCAATCTTCTGAAGACGGTACAAACTTTATTGATTGGGTTACTTCTTCAGTACCAGCATTAAATAATGGTTCATCTATAAATGTTACTTCAAATAAAACTATTAGTAATGTTGGCACGATATATTTACGAGCGATTATTGATAGGAATAATTCTGTAGCTGAATCGAATGAGAATGATAATATGTCTGGATTAACAAAGGTGAGTGTGGTGGATAGGCCAGTAGTAAAGAGTGTTGTTCCTGTAGTCACTCCTGTAGTTACTCCTGTCGTTGCTCCAGCAAATGATACTAGTGTAAAGATTAACTTAACACCATCCACACCAGTAGTTGCCGGCGCTAGTACCGGAGTCTCTGGTCAGTATTACGTCGGAGGTATGGTGACTGTTAGTTCAACAGTTGTAAATAGTGAAGATACAGCTTCGCTTGGTACTGATGTAGTAATCCAATCATCTACCGATGGAACAAATTTCCAGGATCTATATGTTGGTCAGGTACCTCCTTTAACTAAGAGTTTGTACTACAGGGCTACAGGATATCCCCAAATTATAGGTCCCGGAGTTCGTTATTTCCGCACTATAGTTGATAGAAACAATGCAGTATCAGAATCAAATGAGGGTGATAATATTTCACCTGTAACTAGAGTAGAATTTATTACTAGACCAGTTACGCAAGGATATTTCACATCTTCTAATACTTCATTAATTTGGGATTCAATAAAAGCACTGTTTGGGTTCTAGAATAGATTAGTCAAAATAGTTGACTTCAAAACGCGTACTATGCTACTATAGCCAGTACGCGTTTTTGCGTTGGTGTGTCTGCTACTCTTAGTATTATTTAGGTATTTTAGGTATTTATTAATTTTATTTTTTTATATAATTTATGGCAACAGCAGATTTTAATCGAACAAAGCCCCATGTTAACGTAGGTACTATTGGTCACGTTGACCATGGAAAGACTACTCTTACAACAGCTATTCTTGCAGTTCAAGCAAAGGATGGTCTAGCTACTATCAAAGCTTATTCAGATATTGCTAAAGGAGGTACAGTGCGAGATGCCACAAAAGTGGTTACTATTTCTCTAGCACACGTAGAGTATGAGTCAAATGCTCGTCACTACGCTCATATCGACGCTCCAGGTCACGCAGACTACATAAAGAACATGATTACAGGTGCCGCTCAGATGGACGGTGCTATTCTTGTTGTATCAGCTCTTGATGGTGTTATGCCACAAACACGAGAACATATTCTTCTTGCAAAGCAGGTCGGTGTTCCTCAAATCGTAGTTTTCCTAAATAAGTGCGATATGGTTGCAGAGGCAGATCTTCTGGATCTAGTTGAAGAAGAAGTTCGTGAACTTCTTACAAAGAATGGTTTTGACGGAAAGGGCGCTCCAGTTATTAGAGGTTCTGCTCTAAAGGCACTTGAGGGTGATGCTGCATGGGTTGCAAAGATCAAGGATCTTATGAATGCTCTAGATACATATATTCCTATGCCAGTTAGAGAGGTTGATAAGCCTTTCCTAATGCCTATTGAAGATATATTTTCTATCGAAGGACGAGGTACTGTAGTAACAGGACGTATCGAAAGAGGTACAATCAAAGTTGGTGAAGAAGTAGAAGTTATTGGTTTCAAAGACACAACAAAGACTACTATCACTGGTATTGAAATGTTTAATAAATCTCTAAAAGAGGGAATTGCTGGGGATAATGCAGGTCTTCTATTGCGAGGTACAGGAAAGGATGATGTTACTCGAGGAATGGTTCTTGCAAAGACAGGATCAGTAAAGCCCCACACAGATTTTGAGTCAGAGGTTTACATTCTAAAGAAAGAAGAGGGTGGACGCCATACTCCATTTGCTACTGGATACAAGCCTCAGTTCTATATCAGAACAACAGACGTTACTGGAGAAGTGACATTAGCTACAGGAGTAGAAATGGTTATGCCGGGAGATACTGTTACCTTCAAGGTAAAGCTGGTGTCCCCAGTAGCCATGGAAGAAAAGATGAGATTTGCTATTAGAGAGGGAGGAAAGACTGTAGGTGCGGGAGTTGTAACAAAAATAGTTGCATAATAAATTATAAATTTTATGGTAACTAGTATCTCTAAAGAAACAAAAACAGTTAAGAAAGTATCAAAAGCTACTGTAGCAAAAAAGCTAGGTGCAGAAGCTGAAGTTACAAAACTTAGAATCAGAGTTCGTGCATATGAACATAAAATTCTTGATGCTTCTTTAAAACAAATTATGGATACTGCAATTCGTTATGACGTTCAGTTTTTTGGTCCTATTCCACTTCCTACAGAAATTAAAAAATACACAGTAAACCGCGCATCTTTTGTTTTCAAAAATGCTCGTGAGCAGTTCGAAATGAGAGTTCATAAGCGTCTTATTGATATTTTGAATCCAAATCAAAAAATTATAGAAGCTCTTACTAACCTTAGCCTTCCATCAGGTGTGAATATCGATGTAAAAATGATGTAATTATTTAATTAATATATACCGTATGAAATTTATTCTTGGAAGAAAATTAAATATGACTCAAGTATTCGATAAAGATGGTCTTGTTCATCCTGCAACTATTGTAGATGTTACACCTATTACTGTTACTCAAGTAAAAACAAAAGAGAAAGATGGTTATACAGCTCTACAAGTTTCTACAAAAAAGGCTAAAAGAGAAGAAAAAAAGGAATTTCGTCTTGATGCACCTACACAAAAAGTCGGTGATACTATTGATTTAAGCCAGTTTGCTATTGGAGATACTGTTCGCGTTAGTGCTATATCAAAGGGTAAAGGTTTTCAGGGTGTTGTGAAGCGTCATGGTTTCGGAGGAGGTCCTAGATCTCATGGT
This sequence comes from Candidatus Nomurabacteria bacterium, assembly GCA_943354625.1. Lineage (GTDB taxonomy): Bacteria > Patescibacteriota > Minisyncoccia > Phycocordibacterales > PALSA-1337 > CAIOGI01. Next base: position 3,945 of record CALRCS010000002.1, read on the forward strand.
CAAAAGCACTCAGAACGTGAACCTGGTTCTATCGGAGGAGGGCTTCGAAATAAAGTTCCAAAGAAGATGAGAATGGCCGGAAGAATGGGTGGTGATAGGATTACAATAAAGAATCTTTCAATAGTTCATATTGACTTACCAACCAATACTCTATATATTTCAGGGACTGTTCCTGGAAGAAGGGGAACTCTAGTGGAGATTACGGGGTAAGACTTCAATATTAAAAATATAAAAATGGAAACAACCGTATACAATCAAACAGGGAAAGAAGCTGGAAAGATAAAACTTCCAGAAGCAGTCTTTGGGCTGTCTTGGAATGCTGACCTTGTTCATCAGGTTGTTGTTTCTATGACTTCATCTGCCAGACACTCTATTGCAAATACAAAAACCCGAGGTGAAGTAAGTGGAGGAGGAAAAAAGCCATGGCAACAGAAGGGTACTGGTCGCGCTAGACATGGTTCTACACGTTCTCCTATATGGGTCGGTGGAGGTATTGCACATGGACCGCGTGCTGATAAGAACTACGATCGTAAAATAAATAAAAAGGCAAAAACGAAGGCACTTTATACTATTCTTTCAAAGAAATTTAAGGATGGAGAAGTGCTTTTTATTGACTCACTTTCATTCAAGGTTCCAAAAGCGAGTGATGCAAAAAACACTCTTTTGGCTTTTTCAAAGATAAAAGGTTTTGAGAAGTTCGCAACAAAGCCAAAGAACGTAGCCATCATCAGTATCGACAAAAAGACTCCCGAGCTTACGAAGAGTTTCAAAAACTTTGGGAATCTTGATATTGAAGAATTCAGAAATATCAACCCAGTTTCTGTTTTAAATCATAAGTATTTAGTTATTGCTAACCCAAAAGAATTATTTAATAAATAACATGTCTACTATTATCCGCCCAAGAATTACAGAGAAAGCAGGAGTAATGAGCGAAAAACTTAATGTTTATACTTTTGAGGTGGAAAAGAATTCAACTAAACACTCAGTTGCACAAGAAATAAAGACTTTATATAAAGTTACCCCTATAAAAGTAAATATAGTAAATCTCCCAGAAAGAAAGGTTATTGTGAGAGGAAAGAGAGGTGTGCAATCAGCCGTTAAAAAGGCTCTTGTTTATCTTAAAAAAGGGGATAAAATAAATATCGCATAATATGAAAAGCTATAACCCAAACACACCTTCGAGACGACACATGACAACGATTCCATATCGTGACTATATTACCGCTTCTGAGCCCCACAAGGCCCTTACAAAGGGAATGAAGAGGGATATGGGAAGAAATGCCTTCGGACGCATTACTGTTCGCCATAAGGGTGGTGGACACAAGAAACTCTATCGAATGGTTGATTTTGCTTACGATAAGAAAAATGTTCCAGCAAAAATCACTACTATTGAATATGACCCTTTTAGAACAGGTTTTATTGCTTTGGTAAATTACGCTGATGGCGAAAAGAGATATGTACTCGTCCCAAAGAGCATGAAGGTTGGTGATACGTTTATTGTTTCAGAGACTGCACCTGTAGAAATAGGTAATAGACTTCCTCTGAAAAAAATTCCAGTTGGTACCTTTGTTTACAATATTGAAATCAAACCTCATGGTGGATCAAAGCTTGTTCGTTCAGCTGGATCATTTGCTCAAGTCATCGCAAATGACGCTGGATATACTCACATAAAACTTCCTTCAACAGAAGTAAGAAAAGTTCATGACAATGCTTGGGCTACTATTGGTACGGTTTCAAATGATGAAAACCGTTTGGTAAATATTGGTAAGGCAGGCCGATCAAGGTGGTTGGGAATTCGTCCAACCGTCCGAGGTTCTGCCCAAAACCCTGTGGATCACCCATACGGAGGAGGTGAACAGAGAACGGGTAGAGGTCTTCGAAGGTTGAAGACTCGATGGGGTAAGCCAGCTGGAAAAGGCCAGAAGACTCGAACTCCAAAGAAGTATTCAAATGTTTTTGTCATCTCACGTCGTCGAGTGGGAAAGAATAAGAATGTAGAAAGAAATGGTTAACGTATCCATTAAAGTAATGAAGTCTCTTATAGATAAGTTGCTATGTCACTTATTTCTAAGAAGAGATTCTTGACTTTAAGCCATATTTTGATTAGTATAAAAAACCATGTCACGATCACTTTATAAAGGACCATATGTTGAGGAGCGACTCTTAAAAAAGATCGCCGGAAAAAAACCAGTTGAAACTGGGGTTATTAAGACTTGGTACCGCCGAAGTCAGATATCTCCTGAGATGGTTGGATTTATTTTTGGTGTGTATAATGGTCGACAGCACATAGAGGTACTCGTTTCAGAAGAAATGGTAGGACACAGACTTGGTGAATTTTCTCCAACACGTAAGTTCATAAGACATGGAGGAAAGATGCAAAAGGAGCTAGAGATAAAAGCAAAAGAGGCTGAAGTTAATGCTGCAAAGTCTGCAAAAGAGGCAGCTGCTGCACCCGTAAAGAAATAATTTTATAATATTTATGATAACTGCATCACTAAAAAATTACAGACAATCACCTAGAAAGGTTAGAAGTGTTGCAAATCTAGTACGTGGTAAATCCGTAGATCAAGCACTAAATACTCTAAGTTTTTTAAGTAAAAAGGCTGCAGATCCTCTTTATGGTTTGCTTATGTCCGCTATCGCAAATGCAAAGAACAATTTTAATATAGAAAAGGAGGGTCTTATGATAAAAGAACTCCGCGTAGACGTAGGAGTTACAATGAAGCGTAGAATGCCTCGAGCCCGTGGTAATTCTTATCCTATAAACAAAAGAACAAGCCATATCTGTTTATTATTAGAAGCTAAACCAGAAAAGGTTAAAAAAGAAAAAAAATAACATGTCACACTCAGTACACCCATTTTCACATAGACTAGGAATCATACGTGACTGGAAGAGTCGCTGGATTGCTCGTGACAAAAGTTATAGAACAGCTTTAAAGGCAGATTTACTTATTCGACAATTTCTTACAAAAGAACTTAGAACTTTTTACCTTTCTGATATTCAAATCGAAAGAAATCAAAAGTCCCTAAAGGTGATTATCAGAAGTTCACGTCCAGGTATGATAATAGGACGAAGTGGAGATGGAATGACAAAACTCCGTGATAAGGTTTTAGCTCTACTTACAAAGAGGGGAATAGATCTTTCTGGTCAAGAACTCAAGCTAGATATCGAAGAAGTAAGAAATCCAGAATCAAATGCAGCTATCGTGGCTATGATGGTTGCTGAGGCTCTAGAGAAACGTCTTCCATTTCGAAGAGTTTTAAAGCAGACACTAGAAAAAGTTATTGCTAGTAAAGAAGTAAAGGGTGCAAAAATAAAGCTATCTGGACGTTTGGGTGGTGCTGAAATGGCACGTCGAGAAGATTTGAAAAAGGGACAGATTCCACTTCAGACCCTTCGAGCTGATATAGATTTTGCTCGTGAAAAGGCTCATATGACATATGGAGATATTGGAATAAAAGTTTGGATTTATAAAGGTCTAATTTTCGAAAAGGACATTAAGAATATAAAAAACTAATATGTTATTTCCTAAAAAAGTAAAATTCAGAAAGTGGCACACTGGCCGACAAAATGCAAAGAAACTTGCAAAGGCTGTTGATACTCGCGGAGTTGAGATTTCTTTTGGTTCTTATGGCCTAAAGGCTTTAAAGTACGGAAGACTTTCATCAAATGAAATCGAGGCTGCTAGAAAGGTTATGACACGATATGCTACAAAATCAGGAAAAGTTTGGGTACGTATTTTTCCTGATAGACCATTTACACAAAAGCCTCCAGAGGTTAAGCTTGGAAAAGGAAAGGGAGAGCCTATGGGATTTACGGCTCCAGTAAAGGCTGGCCGTATCCTCTTTGAAATTGATGGAGTTCCTGATAATGTAGCACAAGAGGCTTTAAGAAAGGCTGGCACAAAGATTTCCGTAAAGACAAAGGTTGTTAGTCGAAATATGATGTAATACGAAATATATGAAAGAATACAAAAATAAAACTCAAGAGGATTTAAATAAGCTTATAAAAGAGAAAAGAGAAACTTTACGAAGTTTTCGATTCAATTCAACCGGAGCAAAAACAAAAAATGTAAAACTTAGCCATACCATAAAGAAAGAGATCGCACGAATTATGACAGAATTATCAATACAAAAACATGCAAAATAAAACAATACAAAACAATACAGAAAGTGAAGCAAGGAGAAAAACTCTTTCTGGTATTGTAGTATCTGATAAAATGAAAGATACTATCGTCGTTCGTGTTGGGCGTTTTGTAAAAAACCCAAAGTATGGTAAATATGTAACATCACATAAGAAGTACAAGGTACACGATGCTGGTAATACAAAGAAGATAGGGGATAAGGTGACTATAGAGTCATGTCGACCAATGTCAAAAGATAAGTCATTCAAAGTAATATAAATATATGATTCAACCTAGATCAATAGTAAAAATAACAGATAATTGCGGAGCAAAGATTGGCCGTATCTTTAAGGTGCTTGGAAGTTCAAAGAAGCGCTATGCAGAGATCGGTGATCTTGTTATCCTTTCTGTTCAGAAAGCTGAGCCTAGAAAAACCATAAAAAAGAAGGATGTATTACTTGCTGTAGTAGTTCGCCAAGTAAAAGCCTTTCGAAGAAAGGATGGATCATATATTCGTTTTGATGAGAATGCAGTTGTTATATTAGAAAAGGGTAAAAAGGAGCCAATTGCAGGACGTATCTTTGGCCCGATACCACGCGAACTTTCAGAAAAAGGATTCCAAACTATTGCTTCAAAAGCACCAGAAATCGTATAATCTATCCCAATTTAAATATATGAAAATAAAAAAAGACGACAATGTAATAGTGCTCACAGGAAAAGATAAGGGTAAAACTGGAAAGGTTATAAAGGCTATGCCAAAAGAAAATAGAGTTATTGTTTCTGGAGTAAATATGTATAAGAAAAATCAAAAAGCTCGTAAACAAGGTCAAAAGGGTCAGGTGATAGAGGTTAACGGATCTATCAACGTATCCAACGTTGCTCTAAAAAAATAATCGAGAAATAACAGAAATTTTATGAAATACACACATACAGCAAAACCTACATTTGAATTAAATAAAGAGTCTTTTATTGCTCTTAAGGAAAAATTTGGTTATAAAAATCCTATGCAAGCTCCTAAGCTTTCAAAGATCGTTATTAGTAGTGGAACAGGTTCAGTAAAAGATAAGAAAAAGATAGAGCTCATTGCTGATCGTCTAGCTAGAATTTCTGGTCAGAAGCCAGCTCCACGTTCAAGTAAGAAATCTATTGCTTCCTTTAAAGTTCGAGAAGGTGACCTTGTTGGATATCAGATTACTCTTCGTGGAAAGAGAATGTGTGACTTTGTTGATAAGCTTGTACACATCGCTCTTCCTAGAACAAAGGACTTCCGTGGAATCTCAAAGACAGCTGTAGACCAAATGGGGAACTATACTCTAGGTATTAAGGAGCATACTATTTTTCCTGAAACATCAGATGAAGACCTGAAGGATGTTTTTGGCTTTGGAATGACTATCGTTACAACTTCAAAGGATAAGGCTGAAACACTAGCTTTCATGGAATATCTAGGATTCCCATTCAAGAAGGAAGAGGTGAAGAAGAAATAATTGACAGGAGGATTTAAATTTTGATAAGATTACTAATAAGAAAAGACCTATCGGCACCGTGGTTATTGCCACACAGCGGAGGGTTTTTTCTTTTATACTAGTGTAATGGAAGTACTGACATAAAGTTCTTTTCACCATTATTGATATTTTCTTTGATTTGAACAATGAAAGATTCTCCATTTCCGTTTATACCATAAAATCTATGTAGAACTTCAGATGATTTATCCTTACTTTCTTGCGTTGTAGGACCCATTTTTGAATTTTTTATTAGATCTAATCCACAAGGATATTGTTTGAGTCTTCTGAATCTGTCGCTATGATTTTTCTCTGAAAGATGTGTCCAAAATACATCAAGAAATATTTTCTCTTTATTAAAGAAAATTGAACGAATATAAGGTCTACGTTTTGTTCGAGAAGTTATGGTTTTGTAGATAAATTTAGCTTTTGTATACACTTCTCCGTAGCTTGTACCAGTTAAAACTTTTACCTTTGTTATATAAAATTTATGTTCCACTCATTAACCATAACAAATAGAGATAAAATCCGTATAAAGTTTTGATAAAATCCTGATAAAATCCAGTATTCAGATATAGAAAAATGTAAAAGTAAATACTGGATAAATATGTCTGATTTCAAGGTCACAATTTGTGATCTTGAATATAGTAATTTTAAATAAAAAAACAACCGCTGGGCGTTGAACCGTACCCCATTTAGTGGACAGTGAATTAAACCCCTACTTGGGCCAAAAGATGATTTCTGTAGTCAACAGGAGTCATCTTTTTTCTTTCCCACTGTTTTCTTTCTTGGTTGTAGTATCTCATATATTTCTCAATTTCCAAACGTAATTCCTCGAATGTTCTACAAAATGTGTAATCCAATTCATCCTTTAAATGTCCAAAGAATGATTCAATTGGTGCGTTGTCAATACAACAACCTTTACGAGACATCGATTGGATCATCTTCAACTCCTTCACAATCTCAATGTATACCGGATTGGTGTAATGGAATCCTTGATCTGAATGTATCATGATATTTTCATATGAATCTAGCCTCATATTTTTGATCGTCTCGGTGACTAGAGTCATCTCTAAGAACATTGAGAGATTCCATGCCATCACTTCTCCGCTTGCAATATCTTTGATTACTGAAAGATATACAAAACGACCGAGGAAACGAATGTATGTGATATCGGTGCAAAATACTTTGAGCGGAATCATCTGATTGAATTCTCTTTGCAACTTGTTTTCAAATGTTCTGTGTTCCATCGTCTTCTTCATAATATCTTTGTATGGATTCCTCCTCCTCACTTTGCTGACCAATCCATACTTCTTCATGATTCTCTGAATCTTCTTGTGATTCATGTCTGGAAGCCCCATTTTAACGCTTCTCCAGCCATATTTACCCTTACCTTTGTCAAAGACCGCTTTCACTTTAAGGTAATCATCATGATCTTTTTCTGGTTGATCAGCGGTTCTCAACCAGTCGTAGTAGCCACTTTTTGAAACACCTGCCAATTCACAAAGGATACTTACGTCGCCATTCAATTTCCTGATCACTTTGAATTTTTGATTTGGCCTGAGTTTGACTCCGCTCTTTTGGCCCGGAGTTTGACTAAAAAATCGTTTTCAGCTTCGAGGTATCTAACTTGTAATTCTAGACGCTTAATCTTGTCAGCATCAGTTACTCCTTTAGTCTTGGGTCTGCCTGATGCTTTTAGACCTCTTGATTCGACTAATCCTTCGTAACCTTTCTTTTCAACGATCTCTTTCCAATCCCTGATACAATCTTTTGAATACGTTTTTCTCCACCTGCTAATGTCAAATCCTGATCTTCTCCAAATATCACCCGAACTCACACCTTGTCTGTATAATTCCACTGCACGCTTTTTGAATTCATATGTATATGTAATTGATTTCTCACTACACTTTAGGACATATGGATTATTGCAAAGTTTCTCGATCTCCTCACTTGTATGGATATGTATATGCATATTCTTTTGTTAATTTAATAATTATATCAAAAGAAAAAGTGGGCATTTATTAGATGTCCACTTTATGGGGTACAGATCACGTAACCATGCGGGTGTTGTTGAAAATAGTTAGGAAGATTAAAATTCAGGGTTTTCTAACTGCAAGACTTAACTGATGCCAGAATTTTGGCAAAGGTCCCTCTTGACTCATAAAATAGGAGTTATATCTTCCTTCACCAAGCCCCAATACTTCATAGCCTATGCGCACAGCTAAGGTTTCTAACTCTCTATCGCTGTATGAGTAAACAGGTCTCTGTTGTAAAACCCAGTCATCATCATTACCAAGTACGTTGAAGACAAAGATACCCTTTGGCTTGAGACCAGCAAATACTCTGTGTAAAATTCTTGATACCCTACTTTGATCTAGAAAGAACAGAGTGTTACATGACAAAGCAAAGTCAAATGTGTTAGTTTCAGGAATAAAATCTTCAATTGCTGTAATATGAAGATCAATTTTTGGTACCAGAAATTTCCGTGTCACTTCATCCTTATCCACAGCAACTATTTTTTTAAAACCTTTAGACAGAAGAAATTTCGAATCTCTCAGGTTTCCAGCACCTAAATCAAGTGCTTTTGATTTTGTTGTAGTGAAATCCTTGAGGGCTTCTACAACAAGTGAATTCGGCTTTTCGCCGACCACTTCATAGTATTCTTTGTATGAATCCATATTACCTCCTAAATAAAAATTAACATATTAAACAGTACGTGTCAATCACAGTATTCATTGCCTTATTTCCCCCTATCTGCTACTATAACCTCACGTTCTCAAGACAAAGAAAAATCAGGCTAGAAATAGCATTAGCGATTGGAAGCCCAAGCCGAAAGGCGTAAGCTAACCAATCCCTGTTTTGTTTCAAAAATGAATTTTTTTCAATAAAAATGGCAAAGAAATCAACAATAGCACGATCAAGTAAAGCACCGAAATTCAAGTCGAGAGTAGTTCGACGTTGCTTCCGTTGTGGACGAAAGAACGGCTATATGAGAGATTTTGACCTATGCCGTATTTGTTTCCGAGAGTTCGCTAATGAAGGAGTTATTCCAGGAATTAAAAAATCATCATGGTAACAGACCCAATTTCAGATTTCATAACAAGAATCAAAAACGCTAGTGATGCTCGCAAGGCAGTAGTTAGTATTCCTTACTCAGTACTAAAGGAGAGTATCGCTCATGTTCTTGTAAAAGGTGGATACATAGACAGTGTAAATACAAAGGGCAAACAAATCGAAAAGACTCTAGAGATCACTCTTACATATATGGGAAGAGAGCCAAGAGTTCATGGTCTTGATCGTATTTCAAAGTCATCTCGAAGAATATATCAAAAGTCAAAAGACATTAGAATGTTTAAGAGTGGTTTCGGAAACACTATTCTTTCTACACCTATGGGTGTGCTTCTAGATGTAGATGCAAAGAAAGCAAAGGTCGGTGGGGAAGTTCTCTTTAAGATTTGGTAAGAGGATATAATCAATTTATTTAAATATATGTCAAGAATTGCAAAAAAACCTATCGCTATCACAGAAAAGACAGATGTAAACTATACAGCTGGAGTTTTGACTGTGAAAGGTCCACTAGGAGAAATAAAGAAAACTTTCCGACCAGAAATCAAGATTGAAGTTGTAAACAATGAAATAATCCTTACACCTATTCGCCAGTCTCTAGATATTCTTGCTCTATGGGGAACTTACGCTTCTCATATTAGAAATATGATGGAAGGAGTAAATAAATTTTATGAAAAGAAACTTATTGTTGAAGGTATCGGCTTTAAATCTGATATAAAAGGAAAAGAACTTCATCTTGCTTTAGGTTTCTCTCACCCAGTTGTTAGGGTTATCCCAGAAGGACTAAAAGTAACAGCAGAGAAAAATGTCATTGCTGTATCTGGTATAGATGTAGAAAAAGTTGGCCAATTTGTGGCACAGATTCGTTCACTAAAGAAGCCTGAACCATATAAGGGTAAAGGTATTCGATACATAGATGAAGTTATCAGACGTAAACAAGGTAAGAAGTCTGTATAATAATTTCCAATTTAAATTATATGAATACAAGTAAACAAAAACAATTAAAGATAGAAAGACGACACAAAAGAATTCGTTCAATTTTGAGTGGAACAGCAGAACGTCCACGCCTTTCTGTTTATCGATCAAATAAATTTATCTATGCTCAGATCATAAATGATGAAAAAGGTCACACTCTTGCACAAGCAAGCTCTGATGATGCAAAGAAAGTCGGTATTGATATTGCAAAAGCTGCAAAAGCAATTAAGATAGATAAAGTAGTCTTTGATCGAGGAGGATATCTTTATACAGGGAAGATAAAGGCGGTTGCAGATGCTGCAAGAGAAGGAGGACTTAACTTTTAATATTATATGGAACCAGAAATTACAACAAATCAATCAACACCAATAACAGCTACTCCAGTAGCGCCAGCTTCTACTGCCACTACTGCACCCGGAGCTAGACAATCTTTCCGTGATTCACGACCTCCTAGAACAGGTGCACGACGTCCGCAGAGACTAGGTCAAGAAAGAGTTAAACCAGAATTTGATACAAAGATCATTGCTATCAGACGAGTGACTCGAGTTGCTTCTGGAGGACGAAAGTTTACATTCTCAGTTGCTGTTGTTTCTGGTGATCGAAAGGGTAAGGTAGGTGTTGGACTTGGAAAAGCGGGGGACACTTCACTTGCTATAGATAAAGCTACACGTCATGCAAAGAAAAATATGATAAAGGTTACACTTTCTCCTGCTATGGTTATTCCTCATATGGTTGAAGCAAAGTTCTCAAGTGCAAGAGTTATGATAATGCCAGCACGAGGTCGTGGGGTGGTAGCTGGAAGTGCAGTAAGAAATGTTATTGAACTAGCTGGCATAAAGGATGTTTGTGCGAAACTTCTTTCAGGAAGTAAAAACAAACTAAACATTGCCAGAGCAACTATTACAGCTCTAAAGAAATTATCAACACATCCTCGAACATTAAAGCAGGATACAAAATAATATACCCTATATGCAATTCCATAATTTAATTCCAAAAACAAAAAATAAGAAAACAATGCTCGTAGGCCGTGGAGGTAAACGTGGTAAAACTTCTGGACGAGGAGGAAAGGGTCAAACAGCCCGCGCCGGTAATAAAAAGCGCCCAGAGCTAAGAGATTTCATTAAAAGAATTCCAAAGCTTCGAGGTCGTGGAGTAAATCAGAACAAGAGTCCAAACACAAAGCCAACTATAGTAAACCTTGATCAGATTGAGGCAGTATTTGAGACTGGTTCTATTATTTCTCCATTAACTCTTATTGAAAAGAGAACTATTTCAAAATTAGATGGTAGAATACCTATGGTAAAGATTCTTGGTGCAGGAGATATTACAAAGAAATTTACAATAGAAGATTGTCTTATCTCAGAGCAAGCAAAAGGTAAAGTAGAAAAAGCAGGTGGATCAGTGAAGACTCTAGTAAAGTAATTTAATTAAACAAATACATGAACAAATTTCTCGAAAAAATAACTATAGTGTTTCGGGACGCTACACTTCGTAAGAGAATAGGTTTCACCATTGGTGCCCTTGTTGTTTTTCGTCTTCTTGCAACTATTCCAATTCCCGGAATTGATATCGCTAGTTTGGGAAGACTTCTTGCTGGAAATCAATTTCTCGGTTTATTAGATGTATTTTCTGGAGGAGGTATTTCAAAGCTTTCAATAGTAATGCTTGGAGTAGGTCCATATATTACTGGATCTATTATTATTCAGCTTTTGACTATGATGATTCCAAGTATAAAGTCAATGATGCAAGAAGATGGAGAAGCTGGACGAGCTAAGCTTTCTCAATACTCTAGACTTATCTCTGTACCTCTAGCTTTACTTCAAGCTTATGCTTTTATCAGTCTTTTCCAGAGTCAGAATGTTTTTCTTCCAATGACTGGGCTCGTATTATTTGTAAATATTATTATAGTTACTTCAGGGTCAATATTACTTATGTGGATAGGTGAACTTATTTCTGAATTTGGTATTGGAAATGGTGTGTCATTGATTATCTTTGCTGGTATCGTAGCTGTTTTGCCACAAAAGATTTTCCAATTCATCGCTGGTTTTAACCCAGCAGATCTCCCAGTTTATTTACTTGCTTTGGTTATCGGTCTTGTTGTAATCATCGCTGTTGTTGTGGTCACTGAAGCAGAGAGATCTGTTCCAGTAACGTATGCAAAACAGGTTAGAGGAAATAAAGTTTATGGTGGTGTTTCCACATATCTTCCTCTTCGCTTAAATCAGGCTGGAGTTATCCCAATTATTTTTGCTCTTTCTATTTTGCTCTTTCCTCAGATTATCGCAAATTATTTTAAAGATTCCTTAAATACAATCGTTGCTAGTGTCGCCACATCTGTTTCAGATTTCCTTGCTAATTCATGGACACACGCTATTATTTATTTCTTTCTTGTATTTATTTTTACGTATTTCTACACTGCAGTTACTTTTGACCCAAAGCAAATTTCAGAAAATCTCCAGAAGAGTGGTGCATTCATTCCTGGCGTTCGTCCCGGTGAATCTACAATGGAGTATTTGGGTAAAATCGTAACACGTATAACTCTCGTAGGCGCATTATTTCTAGGTATTATCGCTGTTTTGCCTGTTATTACTCAGGGTATTACACAAAATCAATCTCTAGCTATTGGAGGTACAGCCCTTCTAATCGTCGTCTCAGTTGTGCTTGATCTTCTAAAGAAAATTGATGCACAGATTTCAATGAGGGAATATTAAAGAATTTGAGTTATAATATACCTATGATTCCTAAAAGTTTTATATTTATAGGCCGATCAGGCTGTGGAAAGGGCACACAAGCAAAACTCCTTTCTGATTATCTAAATAAAGTAGATCCTACTAGAGATGTTCTTTATGTTCAGAGTGGCCAGGAGTTTCGTGATTTTATAAAAGGCAATTCTGAGACCCAGAGGCTTTCAAAAATAATTTATGATGTCGGAGGTCTTCAGCCAGAATTTCTTGCTATATATATGTGGGTTAATGTTTTGGTAAATAAGTACACAAAGAATGAACATATCATAATGGATGGTATGCCGAGAAAGTTCCATGAAGCGGGAGTTCTAGATTCTATTTTTGATTTTTATAAATTAAAAAAGCCAATTGTTATAAATATTGATATTAGTAAGGAAATGTCTATCAATCGTCTTATGGCTAGAAAAAGACTTGATGATACAAGGGAAGATATAGAAGCACGCTTATCGTGGTATGAGACTGATGTTGTTCCTGCTATTGGATATTATAGAGAAAATAAAAACTATCAGTTTATCGGTTTGGATGGTGATCGACCTATAGAAGATGTTCATAAAGATATTATTTCCAAAATTATCCTAGACTAGTATGATAACAATAAAGACTAAAGAGGATATACAGATTCTAAGAGAAGGAGGGAAGAGGCATGCTGAGATTCTTCAAATTTTAAAAAAAATGGTGAAGCCTGGAGTAACTGCCCGCGAGATCGATGATGAAGCGTATAGACTTATAATTGAAGGTGGAGACACTCCCGCTTTTTTAAACTATAAACCTTCTGGAGCGAAGCGTCCTTTTCCGGCTAGTCTTTGTATTTCAATAAACGATGAAGTGGTGCACGGTATCCCAAATGAAAAAGAAAAAGTTTTAAAAGAAGGAGACATTATTTCTATTGATCTTGGTTTGGTTCACAAAGGTCTTATAACTGATTCAGCTATAACGGTTGCTGTTGGGGATATTTTACCCGAGCTAGCGAAACTACTCGAAGCTACAGAAAACGCTCTTACGGCTGGTATAAAGGCAGCGAAGGGCGGAAAAAAGGTTGGGGATATAGGTGTATCCATAGAAAGAATCGGTATTGCAGGTGGATATGGAATAGTAGAAGAATTGGCTGGGCATGGCGTAGGGTATAAGGTACATGAAGATCCTTTTATTCCAAACTTTGGTAAAGCAGGTAGTGGCGAAGTTTTGAAACCTGGGATGGTTATCGCTATTGAGCCTATGTTTAATCTAGGATCAAAGTATATTATTTTAGATAAAGAGGATGGCTATACTTATAGAACAAAAGACGGTAAAGCAAGTGCGCATTTTGAGCATACGATTCTGATAACTAAAGGTGGGGCGGAGGTACTGACAGGAGTTTAGGGTTTTTGTGTTAAAATTATTTGTATATGAATTATGGTCAACCTAAAATTGAAGAAAACATTGACCATGATGATTTGATGTATGCGTCTTATGTCGAATTTGATGGTTTAGATGAGAAATTAAAAGATAAAGTCAAAAAGCTGGTTGAAATAGAAGGAGATAAAGCACTTCAGGTATTTATAGATTACTATAGAATTGATCATGATCTTGGTATTCAAGCTCTTGAAATTTTATCTAGATGTAGTGAAAAAGTTACTACTGATATAATATTGGACTTACTTTCTAGTATCGTATTTTATATTAATCATCTAGATAAAGAATTTGTTAATATCAAATTTGACCCAAAATTTCAAAATGAAGATGAAGAATTAAAACCTAGAGAGGTTATTGTAAAAGAAAATATTATACCCGAAGTTCGAAGAATTATCTTAGAAAAAGTTGGTAAAGCTCTATCAAATATTACTAATGAAGATGAAGTAAATACTGATGAAATTATAAAACATTTAAAAAATATAAACCCACATGCAATAATGGTTGGGGCAATGTTACTTACATCTCAAAGTAAATTTGAAAATGCTGATATGAATGAAATGCCATTCCTTAAACTAATAGAGTATGAAGGGGATACAACATATATAAATGATCCTGAGTTTGTTAAATCACTAGAAGATATATATAAAATAAATTATGCTGATAAACCAGAATTATTAAAGAAACTTTTAAAATCATTTGAAAATGAGAGAAATAGTAGAAATGCCTTTTTTAAAGTAGTAGAACTTGACGGAAAGCCAATAGCTTTTTGTACATTCAGGTTCGATGAAGATCAGTCTATCCACTTTGGTAAATTTAATGTACACCCTGATTTTGTAGGTATAAAGCTTGGTGAACAAATATTAAATGAAACACTTGATGAATACTCGATTACGCATGTAATAAAAGCTGAATGTGATAGGGATACTAGAGTCGCTTCGAAGTATCTAGAAAAAGGATTTATTGCATATAAAGAATATAAATTAGATGAGATTATGTGTTGGGACATAGTTAGAAATGATTCCATGAATAAGGATTTGGTTACTAAGTCAGTCGATATAGACTTTATAATGAAGCATATTGAACTTGGTGTCTGGGCGCCTTTAAATCTAACCCCTGATCTAGAACAAACAAAAGTATACGCTATTGAAGCAGATAAGTTCAAAGATAATCCACTAGAATTATTATCTTCTGAAAAGGGATATGTTATAACACGAATGTCACGAGAAAAGACCTCTGATGGGAAAGATGAAATAGTAGTTATTGTGGCAGAAAGAATTGGAGAAAATTTAGAAAAGTATATTAATGAGTTCAAAAGACCTGAAGTTGTTCAAACTCGTCATTCAATAATTGTATAGTTTTTGTAAATATTAGAATACTGTTTCTGGGGTAGTCTCCCAAGTATATTCGAAAAGATCCTTGTGCATATTATAGATACGTTTATCTTCAATAATAATACCAATCATTTCTTTTTCTGAAAGCGTTATGTAAGAAACTTTATTGTCATATATTTGCATAACAGTCTGGAATGGAACAGCTAAAGTTTTGATAAGCTTTATATCTGTTACATTTTTAAAATAATCTTTAAGAAAATTTCTAGCAAAAGGTGTATCAAGTAAGATCGCTTTCTTTTTTATATTAAATTTATCACGCTTTTTTACATACTCTGTATTTATATCAGGAATGTATTTCTGAATAGATTCAATATCTGCATATGAGTATATTTCTGTTTGAGTAGAAAGGGAATCATCTAATACTTTTTTCATACCCTCTAAACCCTCAAAAAACTGAACATTAGGTTTTCCAGAAATTAGATTGTAATCGGATGATATTTTATTGATCACTGAGTTTAGTGAAGTCTCTACTGCTTTTATCTCCTGATCTCTTTTTTCAAGAATTTTTCTAAGTCCATTGGGGTGTAAAGGGAAGAACATGGCTATTTTTGCTATATTTTCCTTTTTTTCAACAAGCCCCATCTCTATGAGCTGTTCTAATACTTTATAGACCATACCCCTTTTAATACCTGTTTTATGGGTAATACTACGTGCTGGTATAAGTCCGCCTTGAATTAGAGCTTCATATACTGATGCTTGTTCTTTTGATAATCCTATTTGAATTAAAAATTGTTCGTATATCATGGTAATAGTATAGCACTTAGTTGTTTATGTCACAAGACTATGACAATAACCAACTGTGGATAAGCCATTTTTACCCATATGTCATAATCTTTCGCGAAATATGGAAACTTCTTGTCATGTGATATTGACAATATCTAAATATAATGCTATTATAAACCCAGATAGGATAGATAAAGAAAAGTTCTTCGAGTAAATATACAAATGATTGTTCTTCACCTCTATATAAAGAGGAGAGAGTGAAGTGTAAACCAGTCATATTTATATTTAATTAAGGGTCTCGCAATGAGATCATCTGACGATAAGAAACTAACCATTTCTAATCTTCAGGAATCTCCTTACGAATAGATTCATAATTTCTTAGAGGAGAGAGTGAATCGATACGAAAGTAGGGAAGTTATTTGACAATTAAATAGCGAAGTAAAAATCATACAAGTAAATGTGTGATAGGAAACGTGAAGTAGTAAATATACTTTGCAATGTTATTCCTCTTCGCCCCACTACATCCATAGCGTAATAAACTTAACAATTGGTGGGGTAAGAGGGGTCGCATGCTTCACCGTGTGGTGGAGTGAGTGATTCCTAAATGCTCTATAAATAAACAAATAGAGCGAACCAGTCACAATGGTGGGACATACCCAAACTGTGAGCTAATCCGCAAGATTGCAGAAAGCCTGCATTAACATGAAGACACTAATACTACACAACACCGGCATGGATACTGAAAACTGGACAACCTCCTTATGGCTCAATGACCAAGGTATTAAAGGGTATGGAGGAGTTGTAGATATTCTAGATGAGTATGTAGAACACGGACGTTTGAAGTCTGGGTACAGACTGGAACGTCACGATAGCCATGGGTCAGTGGAACTCACATCCTATGAGGAGGAGGTTGTGGGCGGTCAGGTATTTGATGGTGCTAAGACGGTTCATGCCGTGCTGAAGCCACGTCAAATCACCATCAACGAGCAAAAGGTAATGACCTTACCTGAATTGCCTGATGCACGTTGGCTCCGCGAGTGTTATCGACTTGGTATGAACCCACTACCTACATGTCGTCATGCTTTTCCTGGGTGGCACTGGGAATACATGGCTGGAATTGGAGAGGGGGAGGGTTTCAATGTCTCCTTAGATGGAAGGACAGTCGAGTTCCCGACTGTTGAAATTGGAAAGGGTGGCGGACGTGTGTTTGCTACGAGGTAGTCTCACGACTTTCACCGTTGTAAGTTTCTACGTCAAACTTACTGTCTTGCTGATCTACATTAACGATCAGCAATTTATCAAGCACATCGACCTCTCAAACGATTGGGAGATGGTGGGCTTGAAGATTTAAAATAACAACAAACAAAAGCACCAGAAATGGTGCGGAAAGGTAAAATGAAAGAAGATATGTCAGGATGGGTAAAATGTCAGCAGCGTGGTGGAGGAACATACCCCATCACATGGCACTCTCAAGGTGCCACTATGTCCTTGGCCGAGGCGGCCAAGTACATGGGATTCCTCCCCCCGACTTGGAAGGCGGGAGATGAGCCCTTGCTTGAAGGGCATCCCCTAACGGTTGCCGTTGGAAAACAGGTGCGGGGCGGATACGACTTCCGCTCAGTGGGAGGAGAAAAAGCGGTAGAGAGGGTCTATTGAAAGAAATAGGAATCGCGACTTCCTATCCATTCGGACCAGGGAGACAATTACTGGAGTGGGAATTGCATATCTTGGTGAAAAGGGCAGTGAAGAATTCGCTGCCGGAATCGGAGCAACGAAGTCCTGCCCAGTAGATCGGTTTGAGGTCTGTCCTCAGTTGCCACATCATCAGTTTGCCGATAAGGGAACTGTCGATATGTTTCCCGGCCTAGTGCAGTTGCACTCAGCCTATCTGGTAAAGGGAAATCTTAGAGGTGCAGATTGGACCTTAAAAGTCCTGCAAGCGATTGCAGGTTTCGCAAGTAGCCATGAAGCGTGGCATTACATGGATCTTGCGGCATAGTAGTGCATCAAGTAAGTTTTTCATGTTTACTTACATTTTGCGAAAACATTAGCCGAAAGGCAAAATAGAAGGAGGCTTAGCCACAAGCTCCTTCTTCTTATAAAGCTAACAACGAAAGTTGAAGGCTTTTAGGAATACGTTCCTAGTGGATTTCGGTAAACAAAAAAACAAAAAGCACCGATGAGGTGCGGAAAACAAATAAGATGAAAATAAAAATGGTCGGGGGAGGGGTTCGTCGGTCGTTTGAGCTCGCAGTCGGGCTCCGTCAGGGTTACGGCGACAGTGCTGTGACCCACACCGTCGCAGAGGTGGTTGACCTTGTGGTCGACCACCTGAAATCCCGCGTCGCTGCGGGAAAGGTTTACCTCACCGGCACGGTTGTGCTGGGAGAGGTAGCCTACGCTTGGCCAGAGGGGCCGGGCAAAGCGGGCGGTGGGCATGAGCCCATCGCGTTGTATCAGGGAGAAGTGTCCCCGCTCTACAACGCAGAGACCACTGACGAGGAGGCTGTGCAGATCCTCACGGATCTTGCTGGCCACCTCGCGGAGGCTCTCGGTCAGACCAGGGTTTACCTGGTCTATCGAGAAACGGTGACGGTCTTCCAGATGGAAGATACCGTGACCCCGACCGGCGAGACTGTTTAGTCCGCCGGTACGTCGAAGAGGAGTAATTCTTTTCCGTTGTGATGACTATCGAAAATTGTCATAGAGTTACGGGAGGAGTCACAGCCAAGACTCCTCTTTCTTATCAAGCCCACAAAAATTGCGGGCTTATTGGAAAAATAGACACCATGTGGTGTCGAAGGGAAAAACTATGAATATGCTAAAGGAGATGATCAACTCCTATGAGAAATTGATCAGGGCGATGGCTGAGGGTGGCTGTTGCCCTACGGCAATTTATACAGATGAATCCTATGGGGGAGGATCCTCTGCAGATCACTACCGAAACCCTCAACGAGTCAATCGGTATAAGATTACCGGTTGGCAGGTAGGCACCATCTCACAGGTGTGTGATGAGAATTACCTCATGCACGTTAAGGTGGCTTTACGTGCACTCGCGGCTGTGTCCTGGACGGATTTGGAAATCCTCAAGGCGGGGGATAATGTTTCTGTCGTCGGAAACAGACGGTGGGAGGTTTCCCGCCCCCTGACGAAGGGAGAAAGGTTTGCTCCCGAGGGGTGGGAGTTCGAAGGAGTCAAGCACATCTCGATTATGAGGTATCTGGGAGAAGAATTCTCCCAGCCCTACCTCAACTGGGGCTTGGCCCTGAAAGATCCTCTTTGTCAGGAGGACGTTGAACTCGCACAGAGGATTTGCTCAAAGTGGGGCGTCCTCTCGACAGATTCCTCGGCGAGGACAGAGCACCGCCTTCAGGCGAAAACGGTGCGAACCGAAAGGGCAATACTCGAGGGTGTATTGGACATCCGCGAGATTGTGATAGACCGCCGAGGTCAAGGGCGAAAGCCAGTGATCTGTAGCGGGATCACATACGACTCTAAAAAGTCGGATGACCCCTACGCGCTCACTCCCACGTGTTTCTGGTGGGACCTCAGTGGTCTCGTTAGAAAGTACGGTCGTTGTGTGACTGCCTATGCGATCTGCAGAAGCAACAGCCCACTACTCATTTTTGGTAGTAGGAGTAGGGCTGAAAAAATCCTGCCGTTAGTGCAGGAGATAGTCAGCAACGCGGGGGAAGAAATTTATTCTCCCGACAAGGAAAACTTCTGGCTCAAGCTGGTGGGATTCCGAACCAAAGAAGGTCAGGAAGAGGATGGTGGGCTTGAGCCAGTCACATTGACGGCTGAACCCGCCGCCAAGATAAACGGACTCGGTGATGCTTTTGCAAAACTGGGTCTCTAATGTTGTAAGTTCCTACGTTAAACTTACTGTCTTGCTGATCTACATTAACGATCAGCAATTTATCAAGCACATCGACCTCTCAAACGATTGGGAGATGGTGGGCTTGAAGATTTAAAATAACAACAAACAAAAGCACCGACGAGGTGCTGAAAGGTA
>CALRCS010000003.1 GCA_943354625.1 Candidatus Nomurabacteria bacterium
CTAAGAGTCAGAGCCTGTGCCTCCTTTAGGGTTATTTCTCTACTCTCGTTTTTTTGTGTATCGTGCAAAAAGATTCTATCAGAATAATTCTGTTTATAATCAGGCACACCATTCTTATCTAAATCTTGATTCAAATCAACATTATTTAATACTATCTTGCCATCAACTACAGAATATCGACTCTTTAAATAATCACTACAATAATATGGATAACTATAAGACCCACTAGTACAAGATGAATATATAAAGTTATAGTTCGTCTTAATGAATAGTGATGGGAGATATGTGCTAACAGCGACACCTATGATTAATAATATTGGTAAAATAAAAGCTAGTAATAATGCGAAGTTTTTCTTTAAAAATTCTTTCATACCAAAATAGTACCATAAATTGACCCATCGTCAAACACTATATAAACTAAACCTTTGCAGGCAAATAAAGTGTAAATATTGAACCTTTATTTTCACCCGGTGAATATGCTTTCAAATCCCATCCATTTCGGTCTGCTATTTGTTTGGCAATAAATAGATTGATTCCTAATCCTTCAGTATCTACATGCATAGAAGAATCACTTCTGTAAAATTTAGAAAATATTCTAGAAAGGTCTTGGTGTTTTATACCTATACCTGAATCTTCTACTATTATCTCTATTTGTCTATTTAAATATTTGATTTTAATATTTATTTCACCTTGATATTTATTATAATTAATTGCATTCTCCACAATAGAATTCATCACAATCGTAAAGCTGGAACTATTGATAGAAATACTAGGAATATGTTCATCATTATTAAATGAAACTTTTATACCTTTTTCATCGGTATCCTTTTTAAATTTTTCTACAACTTTTTCTACAAGTATCGGGATATCTTCTTTACTCAAACTATATAAAATCTTTATTCTTTCTGAATCGGTCGCTTGAACTAAAGTATTTGTAAGAGCGAGGAGAGATTCATTGGCAAGAGAAATTATCTCTAAACCATCCCTTATTTCTTTAGATTTTTCTGAATCCTTTTTTAGACTATTTATTGCCCACTTTATTCTAGTGATGGGGGTGCGGAATTTGTGAGTTACAATAGTAATAAATTCATACCTAAGTAGCTCAGAATCCTTTAATCTAAACCATATAATAAATCCCAGACTTGAAGCAAAAAAAGATGTACCTAGTGGTACCAACCACCCTGGGATCTGGGTGAAATAAGATAATAAAATTTCATTAGATAGATTTATTAAATTTAAGATGATTGCAAAAAAAGATACAGTGAGACCATAGACCATAGCCCTTTTTGCAACTATCTTTATATCCATCAATTCATATCTAATTATAGAATATGCAAATGGTATTGCACAAAAAGGAAAGAAAAGTGACCATATAGGATCTATCTGTATATTATAGACTAGAAAAAGTGCATAATGGCCAAAAACCATTCCCCAAATAATTCCAGCTAGTGCATACTTGTATCTATTTCTAATTATTATGTCTACGGTAGACCTATATGCAATATATAATTCTGAAAGAAAATATATAGTGACTATAGTAAAATATATACGCATCCACCCATACAGACTACCGGGTACAAAATAATAATTAAAATACATTTTTGGAACTGGTTGCAATAGAAAACTCTGAGGTTCAAATATGAAAAATACAGTCATTAAAAGTGCAATCCCATAAATTATTGCTAAGGGAACTTTTCTACTTTTAGATTTATCTATAGTCTCCAAAACCCAATGTGTCAAAAAGACGACTATATAAATATTGGCAATATTGAGAAATGATATTTCATAAGCTTGCGCTAGGTTATTTGCATTAATTAATCCTATTATTGATACTTCCACAATTGCTATAGAAGTGCTAAAGAGACAAAAAAGTATTGCCAGGTTATCCCTTTTTGATTTTATCCAAACAAAAATAATTAGGATTATCATTAATATAATTCCTAATCCATATCCCGTATTCATCAACAAGAGTCTTTGGTCCATAACATTATTATATATCAATAATAAACATTTGTGCGCGTGCCAGGATTCGAACCTGGGACCCCCCGAGTATCAGTCGAATGCTCTACCAACTGAGCTACACGCGCATGTATTTCTAAACTGAAACGTAAGAAAAATATAGCAGAAATACAGTGATAACGCAATTAAATAAAGAGGATAAAGTTAAAGGCGCCTCTGCTTGAAGCAAGAGGCGCCGATTTGTGCCGAACCCAACAACTTCAGCACAAATAGAAGAGGACTGGAATGACTAGACTTACAGATATCATAGTCAAACAAAAAATTTTAACGACGATCCGATCGGGATCACCTGCGGGAGGCGTGAACGCCTCAACGAGAGATTGAATGATTTTGTTCATATTTGTCAAAGTTGTTTAATACCTTCTGGTCAATACAGATATCTTGCCAGATTAGTATACATGCGATTATTAACACAACTAACCCAGCGATGTAAATTTTCATTCCACTAATACCCTACCATATATGGAATATTTAGTCAAATACCAAAAAACCACCCATTTCTGAGTGTATTTTTTGTAAACAAAAACAAGAGGAAAACTATTCTCTATTTTGTTCCGTTCATCCGGTCAGTACCTCTATAGAGGGTACCGACCTATGCCCTTTCTCTCGCGGGCTGAGTGTTCACATGAAAGTGTAGAACAATGCTTTTGGTTTTCCCATAATAAATTATGGTAAACAATCGACTCGGTAAGATAATGATCTAAAAGATCAAAATCGTAGATTCAATTTGAAATAATCCACGAGCAGCTTCCGCTACCCGTGCCTTGTTCAGGCTTGTTAATCTATATGTCGCCATATAGTTCGGACTATATCATCATCCGCTGAGATAAAATTTCTTTTTTTATTGGATGCCATGATCCTATTATAGAAGCAAATTCCTTATGACTCTTTCGAGAAATAAAGATCCTCCAATAATCTGGATCTACCCTTATGCTTGGATTGTGAATCTTTCCACAACTTATTCCAAGATCGATAAGGATATTCTTAATGATTTCCATTTTCCGAAAATCTTTCTGAGCTAACTGTATATAGAATTTCCCATTATTATGTGGGACTCCACCTTCAGCGTCAAAAAAACCTCGAATATAAGCAATTTTATCTCCTTTAGTTGAGAGAACTTTTGGATTAAAAGTAAAATCTAGATCTTTACATACAGTTTCTAGTATATATAGATTACGATCTTTACCTTCTTTATAAATCCATGAGTTTGATCCAACCAAACACAGTAAATCTTTTAAAGTTTCAAGCCATTCTGGATATTTCTGTCCAAAACGAACTCGTTTCCCTTTATTAGGGGTCGCATCATGCATAGCTCCATGCAAATATGCGTATACCTCACTTTTATTTAGTGTGTAAATAAGCGGAGATCGGCGTGTAGTCTCTGAGGGGTTACTTCTTTCAGTTTTAGAAAGAGAACTTCCCTGCTGATTGTCTGCACCGGGTACATTTTCACTTTTTATTAAAATAGAAATTTTCATTTTACTATTATAACAAAAGTAGTACCGGATACACAGATATTCCAGCAAATAGCCAATTTTTTCAAATGTAATTACTCACATCTGGTCGCAACAAGTTAACGACTTACTCCCTGTCATTGAGCTTACCTTAGGCCACAATAAATGTAGACTTCGGGTATTCCCAACTCCCTTGAGTTGACGGGCGGATTGCAATAATGAAACAACATTTTGCGTTCCCACGTAGCGAGCGGATTTCCCGCACTACGCGAGTCCAATAATTTTTACATATTGGTTTTGTCTTTCCCACAAAGTGGTACTGTGACGCAGCTGACTTCTTATAATACTTATATTGTTTTTTATATTACAAGATCTCCTGGGGTCAGTAATAATTCTATTCCTTGCATTCTTATTCGAGGTTTTTATAATACTTCCCCATGACTCACCTAATGGGTCGTATTCCTCTTTTTTTGAATAGACTGCTTTTTGCTACTAGGATCCTTCATCTCTAACCTCACGGTTTTAAGATTACCCTTTCACTACGCCCCTATATAAATAAGGGGAGCTGATTTTAACAGCTTAGTTTTATTACCTGCCCAGCGCTTTTAATTCTGAGTACAAGACTTGAGAACGTATTCACCGCAGTATAGCTGACCTGCGATTACTAGCAATTCCAGCTTCATGGGGTCGAGTTGCAGACCCCAATCCGAACTGAGAATGGTTTTATAAGGATTTGCTCCACCTTTTTCGGCTTTGCGTCCTGTTGTACCATCCATTGTATCACGTGTGTAGCCCAGGGTATAAGGGACATGCTGACCTGGCGTCATCCTCACCTTCCTCCCACGACACAGAGCACAATCAGACTTAACTGATCTATGCGCTTTGTCGTGGGCAGTCTCGCCTGACAAATATAACAGACAACGAGGGTTGCGTTCGTTACCCCACTGAAGGGAACAACTCAAGCCACGAACTGACGACGGCCATGCATCACCTGACTAACTGTCTTGCGACGACAAAAGTTTCTTCTTGTCTTCAGCTAGATTAAACCCTGGTAAGGTTCTTCGTTTATCATCGAATTAAACCACATGATCCACTGCTTGTGCAAGTCCCCGTCTATTCCTTTGAGTTTTAACCTTGCGGTCGTACTACCCAGGCGCTTCTCTTAACGCGTTAGCTACGTCTCTCAGAGGGTCGATACTCCGAAAAACTAGAGAAGATCGTTTAGGGCGTGGACTACTGGGGTTGATTTTTGTTACTAATTACTTTTAGGTAATTGGTGATTATATTTCTATATCACTCTTCATGTTACCATGAAGTCCGGACTATATCTTTATCTGTAACAATTCCAATTAGCTTTTTTCTTTTCATATTCTGCCATAATAGCAGATTCTGAAAAGTGGCTCAATTGGATCACTTCAGATATCCAGCGTTGTTGAAGTTGAGAATCTTTGTAGAGAAAAATTGTCTTACGAAGCATGCTCTGTACTGGAACATAAGGAAGGATGATACGAAGAAATTTTTTCAATTCTTCATGTGACCTGATCCATATTCTCCAATATTGCTCACGCTTTCCATCTCGACTACGACCCACAGGGGCCACAACCGTATGAATATCCCAGACAACTTCTAGATAACGAGCGAGGATATTAACTGAAGCTTCATCGAAGCCATCAGTACAAAATACCCCTTTTCTGCCTCCGTAGCTAATAAGTGAACCATCATCACACCACCAGACGGCGAGTGATAATGATGTCATTTGATTTAACCAAGTTCGTCTGATATCTAACTTATTGTGTGTATATGTTTGATGATGTAATTCTGTTAGTGCAGGAGTTCTTTTACTATAAAACCTCCATTTCTGATTAGAACTGTAACCATCAGCTTTTTGTATACTCACAGCTTTTTCTCCCGCAATCTCTTTAAGCATCTCTGCTTTCCATAAGAGATATTCTTTTTGTAACTCCGAATGACGAATCTGTAGATTCGCATTGGAATACTTATTTTGAATTTTTAGCGAACCATCTCCAAGAATTGATCCTAGAATAATGGCTCGTGCTTGAACCGACAATGGCACATATTTTGAATCATTTTGCATATATTTTTAATATTTACATTATGACAGAAAATCAGCCAGCTATCTTGCTCAACTTCATAGTCTCTACGGGGTCATCTTGTACTGAAAGAAAGAGCGAAGTACAACTTCGCTTGAAAAAAACTTAACTTGTTAAATTATAATTTACTTTTGGTCTTAGTAAGATCAACCTCAACAAACAATCGAAGTCCAATAATTGGATAATGGTAGGATGAACGAATCACTTCAACAGCTTGGTTCTTATTCAATGCTTCAACCACGCCTGTGATATCATTATTGATACATGGCATGGTAATTTTTCTTCTCAAAAGACCACTATGCATGAATTTTTTCATTTTGTTTTCCTTTCTTTCAATACAAGATAACTTCCCTCGGGGTTGTCCTTACGAATCCAGTAAGATTCATAGTGTAAGGAGTTTCACCGATATAGCTGAATGTACATCATATCGTCACCGATATGAGAGACACCCTTCGTCTCTTTTATTTTATGTCGCGGAGACAGGATTATCTAATCCCATTCGCGACCCACGCTTTCTTGTTTCAGTGTCAGGAGTGCTCCAGTCTGCTGCCTTCGCTTTTGGTGTTCCCCATAATATCAACGCATTTCACCGCTACACTATGAGTTCCGCAGACCCCTCGCATCCTCTAGTCATACCGTTTCCTTTGCATGTCCCCGGTTAAGCCGAAGAATTTAACAAAAGACTAATATGACCACCTACACAACCTTTACGCCCAATGATTCCGGATAACGCTTGAGGCACTCGTATTACCGCTGCTGCTGGCACGAGTTTAGCAACCTCTTATTCGCCAAGTACTATCAATAAACTTTCTCCCTGGAAAAAGAACTTTACATGCCGAAGCACTTCATCGTTCACGCGGCGTCGCTCCGTCAGACTTTCGTCCATTGCGGAAGATTCTCGACTGCGGCCACCCGTAGGTGTATGGACCGTGTCTCAGTTCCATCGGTGGGGGTCACCCTCTCAGGTCCCCTAGGCGTCATAGCCTTGGTGAGCTTTTACCTCACCAACTAGCTGATACCGAGCAGGCTCATCTTGAAGCGATAAATCTTTACCCTTACGGGACTATCAAGTATTAACTCATCTTTCGATGAGGTATCCCTGACTTCAAGGTTGATACCTACTTATTACTACCTCGTCTGCCACTGTGTATTGCTACACCGTTTGACTTGCATGCCTTATCCACGCCGCCAGCGTTCATCCTGAGCTAGGATCAAACTCTTAACTAAAATGAACGGAACAAAATAGAAAACAGAAATCTTTTAAATTTATATTATTATTTTGAACTTATTTTTTAGTCGCATTGAATCTGATCTTCACTCCTATCAATTGTGAATATAATTGAATAAAATCATTGTTGTATATAGACATTAAACTTGCACGTAGATTCTTTCGAAAAATACGTTCTTAATGCATAACTTATAATTGTCAAAAAACTGATTAAAATGGCCTTACTTAAGGCGTGGATAGTATTCTATATGAAGTAGATTTAAAGTCAAGCAAATTAGTGTGTTTGTTCAGTTTTAATTAAAACCTATCTTTCCCTTTGGCTCCTCTGTTGGTGCTAAAAGATGTTTTACCACTTCATGGACATTCTTTAACATAGCGTGATCTTTTGTCTGATTCGCTTCAATCTCCTCTATTTTAATGGCCAAATCCTTATAATTATCAAGTGATTCTCTCATTTTTATGAAGGCGCGGACAATAAAGATACTCATAAGTATAGCCTGTTTACTATTTAAAATAGAAGACAGCATGGCAACGCCGTGTTCGGTAAAGGCATATGGTAAGCTATATGAAAATCTTAGTTTGCTGAGGTGGTCGCAATTTGCGACCACCTCTTCTTTCTCTTCCTGAGTAAGTTGAAGCATGAAATCTCTTGGGAATCTTTCAATATTACGTTTAACTTGTTCATTTAAACGTTTGGTTGTAACTGAATATAATTCGGCGATATCATTATCCAACATGACTTTTTGTCCACGAATAATAAATATTCTCTGGCGAATCATTTCGTCGGCTTTTATTTCTTCTATTTCTAAATTATTTTTCTCCTGCATCCATTAATTATTACAAGTGTAAAAATAAAAACAATAGCAAAAACTACAAAAATTTTATCCCCATGCGGGGACAGTGCTACGCTTATCAGAATTTCATACTTCTGGGGATAAGATGTTTATATTCAATAGCTATAACCTTTTTATTTCCTCCCCCCTTTATTCCCTTTTACCTTTCTACTTTCCTGCCATTTCCAAATCGTCACAAGTAAAGGCGAGCCGAGGAAAATTGATGAATATGTTCCAACCGCTATACCTATTATCAAAGCCAAAGAAAAATGTTGTGTTGACTCACCACCGACAAAATACAGAACAATCAAAGCCAAGAGAGTAGTCAGAGAAGTGTTTATTGAACGAGTGAATGTCTGACTGATACTGTCTCCAACTATTTGATCGAAGGTTTTTCCGGCCTTTTTATTGCCTTCAGCATGACTTAAGTTTTCTCGAACTCTATCAAATACCACAATAGTGTCATGTACAGAGAAACCAAGAACAACGAGTAGTGCAGTTACGAACAATGTATCAACTTCATAACCTCTATAATGTCCAAGTATTGCAAATACTCCAGTAGGCACAATAACATCGTGTACTAGGGCAATAATAGCCACTATACCGTATTTCCAAGAAGAAACTGGCTCACTCACCTTTCGGAAAGCAAAAGCGATAAACAAAACAATAGCCAAGATAACAAAGATAATAGAAACATAAGACTTTCTTAATGCTTCAGTACCGAGAAGTGGTCCGATTGAGTCAAATCTTGTTTGTGTAGATGATCCAAAACTTGTAAGAACCTTATCCAAAGAATTCTTTTGTTCTTGATCTATATTTTTCATTCTAATGATATAGCCTGTATCCTTTGTAGCTCTTATAGAAGCATCAAAATTTAAAGGAGCAAGTGCTGTACTGAGATCTGATTGAATTGGTCGGGTTGAACTTGCATATTCAATTTCGAGAATTGAACCGCCCTTAAAATCAATGCCTGGGTTTAGGCCCCAAAGATATATTGAAACAAATGAACCTATAACTAATAGTCCTGAAAGTGCGTAGAAAAGTTTTCTGTAGTTTACAACAAACATATTATTTATTTATATTAAGTCTAGTAAAACCGTTACTAATAAGAAAAGCGGTAAATCTATTTGTCCTCCTTGGAGCAATAGCATAAAGGAATACTCTTGAGGCAGTAATAGCGGTAAACATACTTACAATAACTCCAATGAGGAAAACTAAAGCAAAACCCTTTATCACAGATGTACTACCGAAATAATAAAGGATCAGACCAGTAATAATACTTGATGTATTTGAATCTCGAATAGAGTTCCATGCTCTTGCAAATCCTTCATGCATAGAATCTGATATATTTTTACCACTTCGAAGCTCTTCTTTCATTCTTTCGAAAATAAGAATATTGGCATCCACGGCCATACCGATAGAAAGAATAAATCCAGCAATACCAGCCGCAGTAAGCGTTACTGGTATCCATTTAAATAGACCTAGCATGATAATAGTGTAAACACTCAAAGACACAACAGCGACAAATCCTGGAAGTCTGTACCAGATAATAAGAAATATAGCGATAACAATAAGTGAAAATAGTCCCGCTTTAATACCTCCATTAAGAGCAGATTGACCTAGAGAAGCTCCGACTGTTTGCGTTGAAATAAGTGAAATTGGAACTGGAAGCGCACCGTAGTTTAAATTTCTTACTAAAAGTTTTGCTTCATCTACAGTAAAGGATCCGGATATAACAGCCTTACCATCCCTTATTTCCTCACGAACAGTAGGCAGAGAAATTGGAGCTCCATCTAGAAATATACCCACAATATTTCCAACATTTTCCTTTGTCACTTTTGCAAACAAAACCCTTCCTTCTGAATTAAAGTTTAAAGATACTGATGGTTCATTTGTTGTGTTATTAAATTCCAAGATTGCTTTCTCTAAATGTCGCCCAGTGATTCCTGTAGGTTTAAAAAGTTTATTAAATTCAACAGCTTTCTGTTCGTCAGTTAAATCCTTATTGGTATTCAAAGCTTCTGAATCCTTTTTATCGATAGTCTGAAATTCTAGAACAGGTGTCTGCCCTATCATCTTTATAGCCTCATCAATATCAGTTACACCTGGAAGTTCAACAATGAGCTTTTCTTGAGCCTCAGCTGAACCTAGAATACCCCCCTGTTCTACTTGGACTATCGGCTCACCAACTCCAAAAATATTTACTCTTTTTTCAATAATATCCCGAAGAGCACTCATAGAAACACCTATTTCACTATTTGAAATCTTTGATACATCAGCTTTATAAACTAGATGTGTACCGCCATTTAGATCAAGTCCAAGCTTGAACGTACCTATATAATATGTAAAATACCCAATACCGACTGCGATAATAAGCAGGAATACAGCAATAATTCGTGTTTTAAGCATAATGTACTATTATATGTATTTAATTGTTTTTAGCAATCTTTAGTATCTTTTTAAGCTCTCCTATACCCTCTTCAATAGAAACTTCTGGTTTCCACCCAAGAAGTTTTTTAGCTTTTGAATTATCAGCTAAAGTATCTTTTGGCTCAAGTCTTGTAGGAATATATTCTATCTTACCCCCTATCAACTCTGCTATCTTTTTTATTGAATGATTATTACCTGCTCCGATATTTATTACTTCACCAGAAACCATATTTGATTCAGCAGCCAAAATATTCGCTTTTACAACATCATATACATGAGTGAAATCTCTCGTCTGTTTTCCATCACCTGTAATTGTCATTGGTTTATTATCTTTAACTTGTTTGAGAAATTTCGCAATCACGAGAGCATATGCACCTTCATCACTTTGATTTGGGCCATAAACATTAAAATACCGTAAAGAAACTGTTGGAAGATTATATACTTCTGAAAAAAGTCGACACTGTAATTCTCCGTAATATTTTTGAAGTCCATAAGGACTTTTCGGCATAGCAAGCATATCTTCACGAAGAGGCATAATGGGCTGATCACCGTAAGCAGAACTGGAAGCAGAATAGATAACTTTCTTGACTTTTCCCTCTTTTGCCGCAAGTAAAACATTTAATGTTCCATCAACATTTACCTCATTTGTCTTTTGTGGAAACTCGATTGAGTATTGAACCCTTGGAAGCGCGGCAAGATGAAAAACATATTCTGCTCCTTTTATAATTGGAAGTATCTTTTTATAATCAGTTATACTCACCTTATGAAGTCTTGCCTTTTTATTTATATGACCCTCTCCAGCAACTAAATTATCAATAATATGGACATTAAAGCCTTTTTCTATAAGAACCTTAACCAGATTTGAACCGATAAATCCAACACCCCCAGTAACAACGACCTTATTTTTTAAATTTTTTTTGGACATTTTTATTATTAGATTAAATTTATCTCCCAACAAAAGTTATAAGTACCTTAATCGTCCTAAGAGCAATTTTTAGATCAACTAAAAATGATCTGTGTTTAATATAATACAAATCATAAGATAATTTATTTGAAGTCATGTGAACATCGACACCATGATGTGGATGTTCTCCATAAATCTGAGCCCAGCCAGAAAGTCCAGGCTTTATACTGTGGCGAATTGTGTAGTTTGGAATTTCTCTAGAATATTCTTCTACATATTTTGGCATTTCAGGTCGTGGACCAATAAGTGAAATATCCCCTCTAAAGACATTCCATAATTGAGGTAATTCATCTATTCGACTCATTCTTAAAAAAGAACCAACTATTGTAACTCTATTTTGATCGACATTACCATTATCATTGGCTATGGACATAGTTCTAAACTTGATAATATTTATTATTTTATTGTATTGTCCAACTCTAGGCTGAAAAGTAAAGATTACCCCTTTCCAATTTTCTATTTTCATAGCAATAATAACAAATGGATAAAATATTAAAGAAATTATTCCAAATACAATTGCTGAGACAATATCAATAAGCCTCTTTATACCATCATAAACAAGTTTAGGTGCCATAGACGACATATGCTCAATAAACCAAGTTTGTCCAACCATAGAAACAGGTATACGATCAAAAATAGTTTCATATATTTTACCTATTTCAAAAAATAAGACGCCTTGCATAGCCATTGGGTACAAAGAAGATATTACATTTTTAAGTAATGGATGATGAGTATCAATCACAATCATTGATATCTTTTCTTTAGAAATAAACTCTTTAATATGAGATAAAATACTTTCACTATTTGTCGATGGTATAATCATTTCAACAAAATAAAGATCGTATCTAGAATTATTGTTTATCTCTTCCTTTAATTCCAATGCTTCCTTACTATCAGCAATCAAGATAGCTTTTTGCTTTTTATTATTTACAAATTTAAAGACTATAAGCATCCTCCACGCATACATAAAAAGTAAAGATAATACCAAAAACAGAAATAAGACAATTTTAGGGGTTATAGAAAAATATGGAATTAAATAAAAAAATGAAATACCGACCAAAGTATTAACTAACTGTACATTTAATAGGGTTACGGGTAATCTATTTTTAAACAAACTTGTATGTTTTTCATAAAGACCTGCTATAAAATAAACCAATAAAAAGGCCACGAATAGAATAGAAAATGGCACTAGGTGAAGTTGGAGGAGGTTGAGTGATGGAAAACGCCCATATCTCAATATAAGCGTTAAAACAAGGGAGAATAGTAGTACACAGATGTCCCCAAAAAACAATAAAAAGTGGTCTTTTCGGTAAATTATGTTCATAGGCGATATCATACACAAAAACAAAGAAAAATGGTACTCTAAAAGCATGAAAGTGTTAATACTAATAACAAAGTCAAATTGGGGTGGCGCGCAACGCTATGTCTATGATTTGGCTACAAATTTACCTAAAAATGCCTTTGATATAGAAGTAATGGCAGGTGGTGGAGGTATACTCATAGAAAAACTATTAATTGCTGGAATAAAAGCAAATGGTGAACTGCCAGTAGGCAGAGATGTTAATATATTTAAAGATATTAAAGCATTTTTTAGACTTATTTCAATACTAAGGGAAAAACGTCCTGACATTCTTCATATAAATAGTTCAAAAATTGGTGGACTTGGTGCTCTAGCAGGTAGAATAACCAGAATTCCAAAAATAATTTTTACTACTCACGGTTGGGCTTTTAATGAGAATCGATCCCTTTTTTCAAAAATACTAACAAAATGTTTACACTGGATTACCATTATTTTATCTCATAAAACAATTTCAGTATCTGAAGCGTTAAAAAATCAAATGGAAAACTGGCCTTTTATTAAAGATAAAATAACTGTAATACATAATGGTATTAAAAATGAAGCAATTTATTCAAAAGTAAATGCGCGATTCGAACTTTCAAAAATAAATCCAATATTTTATGATATATTAAAGAATTCAAAAGATATAACAATAATAGGTAGTGTTGGAGAACTTCATCATATTAAGGGATATGAATACGCATTAACAGGATTAAAAAATCTTATCGATAACTTTAAAATATCTCATCCAAATAAAAAAATAATCTATACGATAATTAGTGATGGCGAACATAAGGTCTATATTGAAAACGAAATAAAAAGTTTAGGTATAGAAAAATCTGTCTTTTTACTTGGTAGGATTCCAGATGTCTATCAATACCTAAAAGCTTTTGATATTTTTCTTATGCCCTCTCTTTCTGAAGGATTGCCATACGTTCTTCTAGAGGCGGGATTAGCTAGTTTACCCATAATTGCAACTGCGGTAGGTGGAATTCCTGAAATAATAGATGATATGGAAAGTGGAGTGCTTATACAATCAAAAAAAGCAAAAGAAATTCAACATGCAATAGAATTCTATTTAAATCATAAAAAAATGCAAAAAGAATATGCCACTGCAATACATGAAAAAATATTAAAGGAATTTTCTATAGAAAAAATGATAAATGAAACAATGAAAGTGTATTCATAAGATTAATAAATTTTTATTGTCTTCTATTGACCAATAAACTCATTTTTTACTTCATCCTTATGAGCAGTTCTCCTATAGCGACGCATCCCCATAAGTATTCCTAGCCCAGTAAACTCTGTGAGTAAATGAGTTCCCCCATAACTCAAAAAAGGTAAAGTTGTTCCCGTCACAGGTAATAACTGAATATTCATACCAATATTTATAAAAAAGTGAATAATAATAAGAATAGCTAATCCTGATCCAAATAATATTTCGAAGTTTGTTTCACCATGCATACTATTTGAGATAATCCTCCAAATTACAATGGTGAAAAAGACAAAAATAATGATTATACCCACAAAGCCCCATTCTTCAGCGTATGCAGAAAAAATAAAGTCAGTTTGGAATTCTGGCAAAAACTTTAACCTAGACTGAGTACCATAACCTACCCCTTTACCCCATAATTGACCCGAACCAACAGCAATAGTTGATTGATAAGCATTATAACCAGTACCATGTATATCTGATGTCGGATTGATAAAATTTATGATGCGATTTTTTTGATAATTCTCAAAACCAAAATTCCAAAGCCCAATAAAGACTACAATACCTATAATAACTAGGGTGAACAGATGCTTCTTTGAAAGACCTGAAGTTAAAATCATTCCAAACCATATAAAAAATATAATTATAGCCGATCCGAAATCGGGCTGTATTAAGACTAAAACAAAGATAATAAAGGCATACAAACCTGAAACTAAAATATGAGTTATATTTGCTATCTCAATATGCCTACGAGAAAAATATTTGGCTAAAATTATTATTAATACTAATTTAATAGGATCAGAAGGTTGAAATGATAATAAACCAAAATCAAACCATGATATCGCCCCTTTGGTTACTTTTGCTACAGCAAATAATGATAATAGGACCATGCATGAACTTGAAAAAAGAAATACAGATACCCATGTCTTACGAAGAAACCTAAAATCTACAAAGCTTAAAATAAAAAAAATCACCAATGAGATACCGATCCACAAAAACTGTTTGTAAAAATAAAAACTATCACCAGTGAAAGCATTCATCGTCACAAGTCCAGCACTTAGAAGTGGTACCGTAGAAAGTAAAAGAATCCAATCAATTCCATTATCTTCCTCTTTATTTTTAAGTGAATAGTCTCCTGAAAAGAAATCGATCAGTTTATTCATATTAAACTAGATTAATTATTAGTTAGCCGGAATGGGCTTTATGCTTGGTATAACCTCAACAGACACGACTCTTCCGTCTCGACTAATAGGCCAAGTGTAAGTTGCAATTTGTGATATGTTTTTATTCCTAGAATCATTTATTGGAAGAGAGTCTACAACTGTTTGTGAGAAACCAATTGCATTACCTCCAGCATCATAAAGAGCGACTGAAACCTGGATGTTTTCATATGGAGTTAAGGTTTTATTTTCTAAAACAACTTCCAATGATGAACCATCCTTACTGTCTATGTATTTTTTATCAATTATTGCAATACCTCCGAGAGCGTCTGAGGATTTGAACCACACAGGAGCAGATATGAATTCAAAGGTTGCCTTTGCTGGTATACGTTTTTCAGTATTTACCGCTGTCTGAAAAGCTAGAGTACTTCTACGGGGATACAAAGTCACCACCCCATCTCTCTTTGTTATATATACCCCTTGAGCGTCATAAAGAGACACTGTGTATGGAACATCTACAGCAGCTCCGTTTATGTTTGGATTAGAAATATATGTAGCAATATTATATAAACCATTTGTTATCTTTTCTATTTTTGCTCCACCCCATTCTATGCGTGGTGATAAAAATGCACTTTGGCATAATTTCCTGCATGATCCTCCACAATCTACACCGTATTCACCACCATTTTGTTTTCCATCAAAACAAGTTGGTGCTTTATAAAATATTAAAAAACTAGGTATTATTATAAGTAAAATAAGCACACCAATAGCAATTAGAGCATAAATCAGTTTTCTTCTAGATGCCCAAGTTGAGTTCATGAATACAGTATATCAAAAAAATAATAAAATGTACTATTTTTTAGTAATTTAAACATAAATCGAACACTTTGTACTGGCGACTAGCTACTTCTCTGCCCATCTCTGCCAACCACCTATCATTCTGCCTATTTCTTCAAATTCTTTGTGGGCTTTACCAAATTTTTCACTAGATATTAACGTCATTTCGTACGCAAAACGAAACCTAATTTTGAACTTATCAAAAAGCTGGCTGATTCTTTCAATACCCTCTTTTTTCTGAATATCAGATAAAGAATTGGTAATAATAATTTCATCTAATATTTGCCAGATTATCTGCTGCAATTCAACTCCAAGACTATATTTATATTCTTTGCGAAATTGTCGAACGATACGATAAACAAGCTTGACAACCTCGTATGTCTTTACAAAAATTGGTAGGTGTGAATATTGAGCCATATATGGTGGGGCCACTGACTGTGAATCAGCATTAGCATAGAATTTATTTCCTTAGGAACGAACACAACGAACGTTGTTCGCCGTCACCTTAGTATTGTTGTTAGTGTTGCCGTTGTTCAAGTTCACGTTCCACGCGTTAGCCGTATTATTATAGTTCTCTGTAGATGACCAAAAGTTGTAGCCTGGATTAGGCAGATTGTCCTGTTACTAGTGAATGGTATATTTTGATCTTTATCTTAATAAAGTACAAACTATTTGAATCTATAGTTATCTACTCAGAAGATGAATAGATAACTGAACAGGACCGCAATAAATTTTATGCTCGCCTCATAAGCAATCTTTTTAAGATTAAACCTACGAGCTCTGGCCCCGTAAATAATTCTTCTGAATGTTAAAGTGACTGAAACTTGCATCGACCGGTTCTAGAAAATTTCTTAGTTTACCAAAATTCTTTTTCCACAGCTTTACACGCAAGCCAAAAGTTTTAGCATGTTTAAATTGCCCATAATAAGAATTGACCACTGATAATATCTTACTTACTTCTTCCACAAGGATATTATTTTGATTAAGTCTCCACAACTTTTCCTTAAAACTCTTTACCACTCGTTTTCGTATTAAAATATGACTAGGTCTTACAATGAAACCCACAAAATCAATCCCTTTATCTACCGTTTGTAGTATTTGCTTTTTCGGATGGAGTTTTAGTTTTAATCTGTCTCCTAGAAATTTATTGATTTCATTACACCATATCTCTAGTTGGTTCTTATCTTCTGATAAAATAACTAGATCGTCCACATATCGCAGATAATATTTTATTTTTAATGTGTGTTTTATAAATTGATCGAGTTCATTGAGATAAACATTAGCAAAAAACTGACTTGTTAAATTGCCGATAGGTAAACCTTGGTCAGGACCAACTTTAAAAAGAGATTTATGATCGGGAATCAGATCAAAAAGTGACATCTGGCTTTTTCTATAATAATTCAGAATCGGATTATAAAAAATAATCGTTTCAGCTAACCATAAAATTTCTGGATTTTTGACTTGTCTTTTGAGCTGTCCGTACAAAATATGTTTTTTAAGACTTATAAAAAAGCTCTGAATATCCACCTGAAGATACCAAGCTTCTTTTGTTTTTCCTTTCGTGACTTTTCTAATGTACCTTTCCAAATCTACAATAGTTTTATGAGCACCTTTCCCCTTCCTACATGCGTATGATTGATCTATAAATTTCTTTTCAAAAATTGGTTCCAAGTATCCAACAAGAATATGATGAACAATCCTATCTCTGAAATCTGCTGCAAAAATTTCACGAGGCTTGGGCTTGGTAACCACAAAACAAATTGACTGTCCTGGTTTATACGTATGATCAATCAATTCTTTTTGTAGCTTTATGAGTTTCGTCTCAAAATTAATTTCGAATTTCAAGGCATTTATAGTGTACCTTTTTCTTTTACGACATTCATAGTAGCATTTTAGAATGTTTTTAGAGGAAAAAATTTCTGCTGCAATGTTTGTTTTTCTCTCTCTAGGTAAATACTGATTGTGTTCATTTAATTTCATATTTATTTTTTAATTTTAAATTTAAAAATTCGGACGAATGATTCAAAGTTTCAAATGACCAAATGATTCGGCCTTAGGAACGAACACAACGAACGTAGTACGCCGTCACCTTAGTACCGTTGTTAGTGTAGCCGAAGTACAAGGCCACGTACCACGCGCTAGCCGTATTATTATAGAACTCTGTAGATGACCAAAAGTAGTAGCCTGGATTAGGCAGATTGTTT
The DNA here is from genome assembly GCA_943354625.1 of Candidatus Nomurabacteria bacterium. Lineage (GTDB taxonomy): Bacteria > Patescibacteriota > Minisyncoccia > Phycocordibacterales > PALSA-1337 > CAIOGI01. The sequence goes on from CALRCS010000003.1 coordinate 17,793, forward strand.
GCTGAACCATCAATATAAGCTTGCATTAGTTGTTTTTGTGTAGGTAAATACCAGTCATTATAACCACCAAAACTAGCAGTATTCAAAGCATCACAAAAACCTATAGCCTGCCCATCTGTCGGACGCGTGCCATCTGTTGCATTTCCAAAAATATTAGAAGTGCTAGAAGCAGTTGAACCGACTGCCATGATATCTGTCCACCATAAACCAGTTCTATTATCCTGTTTTACAGTACCACTATATAGATCTGTAGCACCAAGATAATCTATAGAAGTATTACCAGAAAAGGGCGAGCCGGAGACAGTGGTCCATGTCGCTTCCTCTGCGATGTATTCTCCTGTAGTACCACCAGAGTTCACCCAATCGTCTTTTGTTTGATTTTTTTGGTTTAGAAACATATTGGTCGATGATGTGGAAACTGTGACGGAAGATGCACCACTATAGTAGCCTTGTGGTACAGTAAGGATAAAAGACGTCCCCTGGATTGATGATGAAGCGACGGCGGTATTACCAGCTATAACTGCAATAGAACCTGGAGAAGAAGCGGTGGTTAAGACCTGATTTGCATTGTTATCTCCATACAATAATGAGCTAAGTGTACCGACGATTCCAAAAATATTTATTCCGTTTGCGATATTTGTTGCAACAAAGTTGGCAGAAGTGGTAGAAACCGTTACAGAAGCAGTGCCACTATAATATCCCACGGGAGTCGTAAATACGAGGGATGTCCCTTGGGCAGAAGAAGAAGCCACAACAGTATCTCCCGTTTTTACTGCAACTGTACCAGTAACACCAAAGTATGTGGAACTGGCAAGAAAATCACCAGAATATATTGTTGGGATGGCATTATAAATAGAAGTAAGTGTAGGGAAAGTAGCTTGAGGGGTAGTGGTTGCGTTGAGGCTGTGGTTTCCCGTAGTTGCTGATGCGTTGGTAGTAAGTCGAGTCATAATATCTGAAAATGTATAACTTTGTGCTATAGGTAATGCAGAAGGAGTAAGTGAACCAGCTTTCGCAACAGTAAAGACAAATAGAAGTGATAGTGTGATGATAGCTATTTCTCGGATAATAGTTTTAGTATTTAATTTTTTTGGCATTTTCATCTTATTTATTATTAATTTAAATTTTTTCATATTTTAAATAGCTTTTTTTAATAAAATCTCTAGTAAATCTTTGACATTTTCGGCCGCCTCACTGTCTGTCTTGCTTTCGGTAAACTTCTGCCAGCCAGAGGAAACTTCACCATCTTTCAAGTCCACAACAGCATTTTCAAGCTGAAGTCTAGTAACAAAATCAACTTCCTTATCTGCATTAAGGACTTTCTCAATAAAAAGACGTGTAAAATTGATGATTTTCTCATTTTGGTGAATTGAAATAGCATCAGCTTGTGCTATAGCTAGAGCTTTGGATAAAGTGTAACTTTTCATCATAAAGTAGGCATTTCCGATAAGAAGTGCTATCGCCACGATGATTATAATTATTCTATTTTTATTATAAATTTTATTGTTCATATTTTTATATTAATTTTTAAAACCAATTACCAAATAATCGTCGAAGCCAATTTTTTGATTTGAGTGGTATATTTTCATGAACTCCACTTCCCTCGTTCACGTCAAATTCCTGACCCATGAAGTCATCGTATCCAGGTGCTGAAATAGTAAGCTTGTATGTTCCCTCCTGCACTAGGAATGAATATGTACCACTCTTATCGGTCTTCTGGGGGTTCACCTGTTGAAAATCCTTTGCTGGCCATAATTCAAAATTATTAATTTTAGAATTCTTCCAAAATAGAGAAACCTTTGCATATGGAATGCGCGTTTCTTTATTTCCATTTTTCTCATACACATATCCCTCTGGATCAATGACTGCGGTCAATCGAAGTTCTTTTTTACCATAAGAAGTGTTTTTATACTCGATAATGGAAATAATCTCATATTCACCATGAACTAAAGGCATTTGAATGTCTGCTGTGTAAATTCCATCATTATTTTTGTCCTCGTATGCAAATTCGCTTAAAACCATTTTCTGTTCAATCTGAACGTTTCCTGTCGCTGGGAGCGAAGCACCTAAAATAGCCATAATGGGCGTAGCCAGAAGAGAAGTCACTGGCACATTCGTTCTGCCAACTTGCCTGTCTATTTTTTTCACCACCAAATAACCTTTTACATTTTTCGTCGGTTTATCAACCCTGACAACCAAATCGAGGGTTTTTCCTACTATGGTATTGATTATCTGCTCCGGACTACCTGTGTCATCTATCGTCAAATGAATACTGTAATCTATCAAACTGCCGTTCTTGGCAAAAACGATTTCCGAGGGAAAAGATTGTTTCTGACCTAAACCATGCAGAACAAATTTGGCGATTTTGAGCTTATGGAGATCACCAATCTTCGTGATGCCTAATTTAGAAAATGTCTTACCAAGTTCAGGAAATTTTTCTGTTAGAAACATTATTTCATCGGGCAAAGGGGCGAGTACGAAACGACCAACTGTAGAAATAGAGATTAAACCAAGTTTGTTACTGAGAGCTAGTGGAGTTGTTTTTGAAATTGTTTCTTCTGGTAATGGTTCTGTTGGCAACTCTACCTTCGGTTTGGGTTTAAATACAGAAACAACGGAACTAAAAATATCATTAACGGATGATGTCTGTAACTGTTGTGGTTGTACAACACGAGAATAACCACCTGATGAACTGTGACGTATTGAATCAGCTTCACTAGTATCGTCCGCTGATGCACATCCAGGATCAGTGGGATAATCAGTCTTATCATCACTATCGTCGTCAAGTCCATTATTGCAAGCTGGACGAGAATTACTTGGACGATAGTCTGTAGAAACCTTGTAATCAATTGTTCCACAAGTACCAGTTGTAAAACAATTAAAAACAATCCATCCAATATTTTCTCCATATGCATAACCCATAAACTCACCTGAAGAATTTATCGATACTCCGCCATTCTGTGGATCAAACTTCACCCAACCAGCATTTTCGCCGTAGGCATAACCAGATAGTGTTCCACTTCCATCATTTATAACCTTATAGTCCACAGTAGCGCAGGAATTATCGTTGGAACAATTCAGCGAGACCCAACCTATATTCTCACCAAAGGCATAACCAGAAAGTGCTGAATCGGTAACTGATACTGAACTGTAACTCCCTCCAAAATCTAGCCACCCTGCGTTCTCTGTCCATGCGTAACGATTCGTGGAATCTATAGTACCAGAAGTGGTAGATGCAAGACTAACGAGGGGAATAGTAAAAAAAATGAAAAGCGAAATTATGAGAGAGAGAGAGAGAGTAAAAATCTTTTTAACATACATATAATTACAGTTATTATAACACAATAAAAGACATCCTTTCTTTAAAAGGTATGTGGATAACAATCATTTGTAGAATAAAAAATTGAATACTTTGTACTGGCGACTAGCTACTTTCCCCTTCATATGAGTATCATCGCCGCAACTGCGTTTCACTTCCGTGTTCGGAATGAGAACGGGTGTTTCCACAGCGCCAAATCACCAGAACAAAAAATTCAATTCCAAAATTCAATGAATTACTTCTGAATTTTGTTCGTTTGAAAACTGAAAAGTGGACCCAACGTAAAGTTGGGTATGGAACGAGCCCAGGACATGTCAATTCACGTCAAAATATAATGGCGCCGGAACAAGCACAGGCGAGCAAGTGTTTTCTCGACCGAAGTCGACTGGGGAAACTATGTGGATTTTTATTCCACTTTTCAGTTTTCAAACTTAAATGCAAAAACTTCTGCTTTTTGCAAATTTATCAAGGTTGTTGTTGTATTTGTTCTAGACAAATAATTGTGGTTCTTAAATTCCCTAATAGGATCGACGGATTAGTACTTCTCGGCTCAACACATTGCTGTGCGTACACCTAAAGCCTATCAACGTAATCATCTCTTACGGGTCTCAAACGATTCCTAATCTTGGGGTTGGCTTCCTTCTTAGATGCTTTCAGAAGTTATCCATTCCGAACATAGCTACACTGCGATGCTCTTGGCAGAACAGCAGTCACACCAGAGGTTCGTTCATTTTGGTCCTCTCGTACTAAAAACAAATCCCCTCAAGAATCAACGCCCACAGTAGATAGGAGACCAACCTGTCTCACGCTTGTTATCATAA
>CALRCS010000004.1 GCA_943354625.1 Candidatus Nomurabacteria bacterium
CAACTCAAAAGGCCATCCACACCGGTGCACAGGGCGCGTCCCTCGTCTTCGATCAGAAGCGCGACCAACTGCCGAAAGGTAAGTGGTATGCTTCCTTCGATGAAAAGGATCGTCTCTGGGCAGATGCCGACGGCGACCACGGGGTGCCGTTCGTGTACTGCGGCTCGGACGATGGCTTCAAGTTCAGCATTGGCTGCTTCGAGGGTGTCTGGTTCGAAGGCAATGCTTTCCTCTGCTTCTGCGACGTCGAGTAGTCCTTGGAAACTTTGACCCTTTGACCCTCGGTTTGCTTCGGCAGACTGGGGGTCATTTTTTATATTCAAAATATTAAGTTGATAGTTTACTGTAAACTGTAAACTTGTTACACTCAACACAATGATCTACTTTTTCCACGGAACAGACACCAATAAAGCTCGAGTAAAGGCCCATGAGCTTATTGATTCTTTATTAAAGAAAAAGCCGGATGCTTCTTTTTTTAAAATAGACTCAGAGACTTTTAATGCTTCGCAACTCAAAGAATATATTGGTGGCATAGGGCTTTTTTCAAATAAGTATATTGTTTTTCTAGATAGATTGAGTGAAAAGAAAGAAGTTAAAGAAGGATTTATGGATAAGTTAAAGGAAATAGGGGAGTCTGAGAATATTTTTATTATTCTTGAGGGAAAATTAGATAAAGTCACCGCTACAAAAATAGAAAAAAGATCAGAAAAGTTTTTACACCTTGAACTTAAAGCTGAAGCAATAAAACCTGTTTATAATGCTTTTGCTCTAGCTGATGCTTTTGCAAAAAAGAATAAAAAAGAGGCTTGGTTTCAGTACAGGAAATCAATAGACGCTGGGGAAGCGCCAGAAGCTCTTCACGGAATGATTTTTTGGAAAGTAAAAACAATGCTTTTGTCAGGTATGAGTGGCTGGGGCGAGGTTGAATTAAAAAGGGCGATGAACGAGCTTGTCGTGCTTTATCATGATGCTAGGAGGGGAAAACATGAGTTGGAGACAGGGTTGGAGGCGTTTTTACTTAGTAATTAACTCTTATTGCTGGATCCTGTGGACTACAGAAAGCTTTTGAGCCATCGCTTGTAGCTATACCCGCATTTTTGGTACCGCCTGAGTCTAGACAGAAACTCGCTTCATTTTCTAGTAATCTTGCAGAAATTGCATAACTTGTGTTTTCAGCAAAACATGTAATATTTTTGTTTTTCATGGATGAGAATATTTGCTGGATATTTTGATCAGCGAATACTCCAGAATTACAATCCACTGCTTTTGAATATGAATTTTTTATGCTGTAGTATAACTCAACTTGAGGGGCTATTGAACTAATTTGAGATCTGGTTGCAGCATCATTACCCTTCATTCGTGCTGAGCTCAAAGAAGCAAGAACAACAGATGAAAGTATTCCAAGTATTGCTATAGCGGGAAGAATCGCCGCTAGAATAATTCCAACTATCAGACCAGTGGAGTGTTTTGCTGTCGGATCTTTGTAAACGACAATACTATGAGCCATCATATCGTGCAGACCTTGTTTCTTTGGAGTAAAAGCGGCCATTATGTAGCCGATACATAGAATAATACTAGATATAAATTTTCCGATAGTCTCACGAATAATTACATTATTAAGAGAAAGTTTCTGAGAATCTTCGGATTTGACTGTTATACCGACAAGCATTTTGCCAAGAGTTGCACCCTTGAAATGGGTCATTAATATAAAATATATCCAAGGAATTACTAGTGACGATATAAACATTATCACATTTGAAAATAATGTATTAGTTTTAATTATTATTAATAAAACACCAATTATACTCTGTGTTATCATTCCGGGAATAATAATAATGATCCCATCAACTATCATTGCCACAAATCTAATCCAAAAACCAGCATATTTTTCCATATAATTTTTAATATATAATAATGAAATTAGTCTAGCATGGCTAGTTTTACTTGGATAGCTATGATTTTATTGCTAGAATACAAATATGCTTATACTAGAAAACACAACTAGCTATCTCCGAGGCCAGTTTATCCCATTTAAAGATGCGAATTTAAGCATTGCTAGTTCATCAGTTCTGTATGGAATGAGTATCTATACTGTTTTTAATGTTATCTATAAAGATGGGGAGCTTTATGCTTTTCGCTTAAAAGATCACTATAATCGTCTTTGTAAATCAAGTTTGATCATGGGTATGACTACTTTTGACAAATTTATTTCATTTAAAAATTTTGAAAAAATAGTCAAAGAGCTTTTGATTAAAAATAAGTTAAAAGAAAATGCACTTGTGCGTGTGGCTTACTTTATTGATGAAAATGCAATTGGCACAAAGATTCATGGACTGAAAACGGAAATGTCTGCATATGTTTTACCAATGAAACTTTTCTATGGAAAACCCGCTATTGATACGTGTATTTCTTCTTGGATACGTATAGCTGACAATATGATTCCTCCAAGAGCAAAAGTAAATGGAAGCTATGCAAATGCTTGTCTCATGAAAAATGAGGCTTTATTGAAGGGTTTTGATGAAGCAATAGCCATAAACAGTGCAGGTTTTGTTTCTGAAGCGACTGTGGCAAATATTTTTATGGTTAAAGAGGGTAAACTTTTTACTCCAGATACACAAAGTGATATTTTAGAAGGAATTACTCGAAATACTGTAATAGAAATAGCAAAACTGAAGGGTATTGTGTGTATTGAAAAGAAAATTACAAAAGAAGAATTAATGTCTGCTGATGAGGTTTTTCTTTCAGGAAGCTCTGCCAATGTTATTTCAGTAAAAAGCATAGATGGAAAAAATATTCCGAAGAATAAAATGACAAAAGAGATTGTGAAGATTTATGAGGATATACGGGTGGGGGAGGTTGAGGGATTTGGGGGGTGGTTGACTAAAATATAGTAATAAAAAATCCCACGTCGAGCGTGGGGTGTGAAGGTGTTAAGGATTTGACCTTACGAAATCGGGCTGACTTTGTGTGTCTCGGTGGCAAAAACAAAACCCGTTCCTTTTCTTGATACCATGCAAGGAAAACTAATGCCAAAATTTGCTTGTGAAAAGGCGTTCATGATTCCTGATGGCGATGTGTGGTGGGTAATCACAATAACATTGCAAAAATTATTAATGAAACCGCCTATCGCATTGACTTGTGTTACTCCATCACCATATTCATCAGACTCGAGTTCATCGACTTCTTTTATTTCAATTTTTGCTCCACCCTCTATCTCGCAGGCTATTATAGCCCCTGTTTCTCGAGCTCTTCCTGTAGGGGATGACAGGATAATGATACTATTGTTACCATTCAATAATTCCTTAATTATTATGCCAAGCCTCTTTGCTTGTTTGGTGCCAAAATCTGAGAGTTTGTCTCCGCTGACATTGTCACAGTGGCGAATTGCGATTAATCTCGTTAATTTAGCTAGTTTCATATTATCTTTCTTTTGTTGTTTGAAGGACAGTATTTGATTAGAAATATAGTTCAAGTGGGGGTTTGAGTCAATGATGCGCCCAGTTGGTTGTAGCACCATTCGTTCAATTTGATGTTAGAATCATATCATGGATGAAGCAGAAAAAATAAAACTCGAGGCCGAAGAATTTGCTCGGGCAAATAGGCAACGCATAGCCAGAGAATTAACTGATAGGTTAATATTCATTCCTGATGCAATTCCTACATAGGTATTTATGGCTGGTTCGCCTGGTGCTGGAAAGACAGAATACTCGAGGAATTTGATAAAAATCCTTGAAGAAAAAATGAATCACAGGGTTATCAGGATTGATGGGGACGAACTTCGTGGGCGTATGCCCGGCTATGTAGGTAATAATTCTTTTCTATTTCAAACCGCAGTATCTCTAGTAGTCGAAAGGATTCATGATATGGTTTTAGATAATAAGCAGACATTTCTTCTTGACGGCACTTTTTCAAAATATGATAAAGCAATAACAAATATTAAGCGCTCGTTAGGTAAGAGACGACAGGTACGCGTTTTCTATGTATATCAGAAACCTGATGTAGCTTGGGCATTTACTAAAGCTCGTGAGAAAGTAGAAGGTCGGCATATTCCTAAGGATGCTTTTATAAAGCAATTTATTGACTCGCGAGAGACAATCGATCGAATAAGAAAAGATTTTGATAACAACATCGTCATGTTATTGGTGAAAAAGAATTTTGAGACTCATTCCGTATAAGATCTCATTGAAATTAGGCAAGATGGTCCCCAGATTGAAGATTATCTCGGGGTGAGGTATACTAAGAGTGATTTAGAGAAATTACTATGATAAACAAGCTTAGAAACATATTCAGAGGAAAAAAAGCGGAAGAACCTAAAAAATATGAAGGTCTTTCTGACTTTTTTATGCATGCTCCAGCTGATGAACAAAAGAAAGTCTTTGCTGAAGCCGCTCGCAAAGCCAATGAGGATCAAATAAAAGTCTTCAAGCAAGCTCAGGGGGTTGAGGTGTAAAACAAAACAGTAGGTGTTACGAAGAAAGACTCGGGTAAATGCTCGAGTCTTTCCGTTTGGCTTTGTAGTTAATTCACGGCTTCCGCCTACTTTCACTTGTGCGCCCAGTTGGAATCGGTCACGGATATTCGCTTGCTAGCGAATTCCGCGACCCCGACTCGCTCGCCTTCGCTCGTTCCGTCTTTCGATTCCAACAAGCAATGCCAAAAAACTAGAGACTAAGGTCTCCAGTTTTTCGTCATGTGCGCCCAGTTGGAATCGAACCAACGACCCACTCCTTAAAAGGGAGTTGCTCTACCAACTGAGCTATGGGCGCATATTTGATATATTAAACTTATGGGGAAGACTATATCATATTTTCCTTAAAGTGGAAGGTCAAAAGCAATAAAACCTGCACCAGTAAAGATTAAGCATATAGAAATGATAAACAAAATAAAATAGTAATTTACACCATCTGTGAAGAAAGCTTTACTTCTTATTTTGCTGAAAAGTCTTTTTCCGAGGATAATTGCAGAGGCAAGTGCAACAACTTGGGTAAGAAACCCCACTATCAAAAAAATACCAATTATTCCTTCTAGTGTTGCAATACTAGTTTCTTTGTTTAAACCTATTTTCGTAATACGTTTTTTGAACTTATCACGACTCCAAATAATAAAGATGATTCCAAGTGTCACGCGTAATAGAAGTGGGGCAAATAGTTGATATGACAATAATGGTGGAAAAATTGAAAACATTTGATATTTGATTAATTTAATATAAAGTATTGATATGATATCACAAATTCACTTGCTTCTCCACAATATACGCAGTACCCATAATGTTGGGGCTATTTTACGTACAGCAGACGCTACAGGGGTTTCTAAGGTGTATTTTTCAGGGTATACACCAGCACCCATAGACCGTTTTGGAAGAGCTCGTAAGGATATTTCAAAGGCATCGCTTGGAGCAGAGAAAACTGTGGCTTGGGAAAGTGTTGAGAGTGACGTGGAATTGATTAAAAGATTAAAAAAAGAAAAGTTTAAAATAGTTGCTGTGGAACAAGATAAAAGATCAATAAATTATAAGAAAATTACAAAAAATAAAAATATTTTACTGATACTTGGAAACGAGGTGGATGGGGTAGATAAATTGATTTTAGATCTTTGTGATGAAATAGTAGAGATTCCCATGTTAGGTATTAAAGAATCATTGAATGTTTCTGTTACTGCCGGAATTATTCTTTACGCTTTACGCTGATGCACCTCACAAAAATGTGTCCCTCTTCCACCTACCACAATTCTTATTATTTTCCCTTTACAGCCTTTTTTTAAACAAGGCTTCCCAGCACGTCTGTATGCCATGTGTTTTTCTTGAAATTTTCCGCGTTCTCCATGGATATTTCTATAATCCGACATTGAATCACCACCAAAATCGATTCCCATAGAGAGGGTAGAACGTATTGCTGTATAAAGCTTTTTGAGACTTTTATTATCTATATTGCTGACTATGGCCTCTGGGTGTATGCCTGCCCGCCAAAGGCTTTCATCTGCATAGATATTTCCAATTCCGGCGATGATTGTTTGATCCAATAGGGCTAGTTTTATTTTCCAATTAGACTTTTTATTTATTTGATTTTTAAAAATAGAAAAAGTAAATTCTTTTTCCAAAGGTTCTGGACCAATTCCTTTAAGATGGATTGTTTCGTGCATGGTCTTGCTCGGGAGGAGGGTAACCTTTGCAAATTTTCTCATATCACAAAGTTCCATTGTTTTTCCATTTGAAAGATAAAATATTAAACGGATATGGCGATTGAAAGGATCCTTTTTATTATAATTTCCATACATTATATGGCCAGTCATTTTCATATGAATTAAAATAGTAAAGCCATTTGATAAGTGGATAAGTATATTTTTTGCCCTACGGGTTACATTTATTATTTTTGAGTCAATTATTGTCTTCTTGAAATATTTAAAGAATTTCGGGTCTTTTATTGTATCTCCACCGTGAAAATATGGACTATTATACTCCGTCCAGACGTTAGTTATAACCAAACCGCGTGTAGAACGGTCTAAGCCTGAAACTGTGGTTTGTACTTCTGGCAATTCTGGCATACAATTCTTATATCATACTTTTACAAAATGAAATACTATAAATATAGCATTATCGCTTTTTTCGCAATGACTGTTCTTGGAACACCGTGGCTCATTTCAGTATATCCAACTAGTACAAAGTTTGTCGATAACATTTTTAGTTATATTGGAAATAATTATACAGCAGCGCTCCTTCATGAAATCATTACGGTAGGCCAACTTCATAAAAAATATGACAATGTTTCAAAGGATGTAAATAAAGTAGAACAAACCAAGGTGCGTATAATGATTGTACCAGGGCATGAACCAGGTTTTGGCGGTACTGAGTTTAGTAATCTTAAAGAGAGAGATATCGTTGTTGATTTATCGAGATATCTTAGTGAATTTTTGCAAAATAATATACATTATGAAGTTGTGGTGGCAAGGGATAAGACGTCATGGAATCCTGACTTAGAAAAATATTTTAAGAATAATTGGGATGAAATAGTTACATTCTTAAAAGATAGTAAAGGTGAAATGATTCATCAGGTAAATAAAGGAGAAATAAAAAAGATTGACCGTGGAATTATTCATAATAATGCACCAAAGGATGTTGCTATTAGGCTCTTTGGAATAAATAAATGGAATAATGAAAACCATATCGACATAGCTATACACATCCATTTAAATGATTACCCAAGAGACAATACGTCTTCAGCTGGAAAATATTCAGGTATTTCAATATATATCCCTGAAAGACAATACATGAACAGTACAACTACCAATGCTATAGCAAGTACTATTTTCAAGAGATTATCCAAATACAATGCAATAAGTAATATGCCAATAGAAAATTCCGGAGTGGTTGAAGAACAAGATTTGATAGCGATAGGGGTAAATAATACTTTAGATGCACCTAGTATGCTCATTGAGTATGGGTATATTTATGAACCACAATTTTCTGATCCTTCAGTACGAGAGTCCACTCTCAGGGATTTGGCATTTCAGACATATCTCGGAATACAAGACTTTTTTGGTAGTGGAAATGACGTATCTTTGGCATATGACACTCTTGCACTTCCATATTCATGGAAAGAGGATACCGATAAAAATAGTAAAAACAAAACTGAAGTATTTGCATTACAAACAGCTCTAATGCTTGAAGGTATGTATCCTCCAAAAGATAAAAGTAAAAATGACTGTCCTAGAACAGGGAAGTTCGGCCCTTGCACCGCCAATGCTTTAAATAGTTTTCAAAATAGATATGGAATTAAGAATGAAACAGATGTTGTGGGTGAACAAACAAAAAAGATTTTAAATAACCTATATTCAATCCACGTTAAATAATAGTTTTTGCTATTTTACCTAGTTCTTCTCTAGTTATTTCGGCATCATTCCATGGTAGTTTTTTTCCATCTGGGCCCATAAGATATGCATCTGTTCCTTTGCCGGTTATTAGTACATTATCATAAGTTTTTGCCATTTTTAAACCTTCTGATATAGCTTTTCTACGGTCTGTAATAATTTTGGGAATTTTATTTATTATTCCTTCAGCTATCTCTTTTGCTATTTGTTCTGGATCTTCATCATAGGCATCATCATCTGTTAGGATGATTTCATCACAATATTTATCAGCTATTTTACCCATTTCTTTTCTTTTCCATTTATCTCTTCCACCACCAGCAGCTCCAAAAACGCAGATATTTTTACCTTTAAATATTTGATAGAATTTCTCCATCGAATCTGCTGTATGTGCATAATCTACTACAACTCTGAAGTCTTGCCCGCATTCTATGAACTGAACCCTTCCTGGGACTTCTGTAAAATCTAGAATAGCTGATTCTATTATTTTCTCTTCTATACCTAGAGTTCTGGCTAGAGTAATGGCGGCTAGAATATTGTATTTATTAAAATCGCCCAATAAAGATGTCTTTGGAATATTCTCATTTAAACTGTATGTTTTTTTTATATCAGCTTCAAATGCCAAAAAACGATTACCTTCTTTATCATCGGCATTTGTGATCATGATTCTGGGCCTTTTATTTGACCTAGAAAGCTCCTTAGCAATTTCTAGTTTTGCCTTTACGTATTCTTCATAAGATCCGTGAGATTCTATATGTTCTGGGGAAAGATTTGTAAATACTAGGGCATTTAGACTTATAAACTTATGTCTAAATTGAATAGTTCCTTGAGATGTCATTTCAAGTATTAAATAATCACATTTTGTATCTACAGCCTTTTTTATAAATTTTTGAATAAAAAATCTTCCTGGCATAGACATTTTGAATTTATTAGGAGTAGAATCATTACCGATTTTGTAACGGATGGTATTTGATAGGGCAGTTTTGTAACCAGCTTTTTCTAGTATGGCGTTGATTATCTCTACTGTAGTACTTTTTCCTTTTGTGCCTGTAACACCTATTATCTTAATTTTTCTAGAAGGGAAACGGTAAAACATAGCAGATATTAATGCTAATTTATAATGATAAATAGGTTGAAAAAAGTTAAATATCTGGTGTGGAATATATTTACGAATTGTATTTAAAATATTATCTGACATTTTATTTATTATATTTTATTTATTATATTTTATTTTCCCAAAATCTTTAGAGCCTCTCGAACCTTTTCATTCGTCTTGGTAATTTCTTTTGGTAGCTCCTTCAATGCATCACGAGCCTCATTCTGACTATACCCAAGCGATTTTAGAGCCTCTAGGGCGTCATTGTCGTTCCTTTGTGCTTCACGCATTGCTGTCTTTGATTCCTCAGAATGAGTGAATTTGTCTACCTTGTCTCGTAATTCCATAACAATTTTTTCTGCAACCTTTTTTCCTATACCGGATATTTTTGTTAGATGGGAAGTGTCATTCGTCTGGACCGCTGTCTGTAGTGTTTGCACTGAAGCGGAGTTTAATATTCCTAAAGCGGTTTTTGGTCCAATACCAGATATGGTTATAAGGAGTTCAAAAAAGTTTAGATCTGATAAGGTCATAAAGCCGTATAAATCTAGTGCCGTTTCTCTAACAGCTAGATAAGTCCATAGGGTAGTCTCTTCTTTTTCTTTACCCAGCCTATTCATAATGTCTACTGTAGTAAACACCTTATAACCAACACCCTTTACATCAAGTACTATGTATTTGGGGTCTATATACGCTATTTTGCCTGTTAGTCTTGATATCATACCTCTATCATAGCTCGATCCTTGTATTTTTTAAAGGTATATGATACTTTTGTTGTACAAACAAATTTATGGCAATAACATCATCAGCAAAAAAAGCCCTAAGAGCAGGGGAAAAGAAAAGAGTATTTAACCTTAGAACAAAGGCGGCTATTGATGTTCCTCTCAAGAAATTCCGAAAGTTTATCATTGAAAATAAAGTAAAAGAGGCAAAGGAACTAATCCCTACACTTTATAAGGCTCTAGATAAAGCAGCAAAGAGAAATTTTATAAAAAAGAATACATCATCACGATACAAATCTCGTATCATGGCTGCGGTAAAGAAACTAGGGTAGGCGATTTTTTAGTATATAATTAAGGGTATTCAGGTCACATGTTTAGGAATGGACGTGTGGCTTAGATACAAGGAACATGTAATGAGAGTGTTTCCTGGGAGCGCCACTGTGTGGCGCTTTTTCTATTATAAATGATATTAAAATTTCTTTCTGTCATAGACAAACCTAGGACCCTTATATCCAATCTCTGGTTTATTTACTTCCTCTAAAAACATTTTTGCAGGTCTGACCCAAAGCTTGTTTTCTCCATATAAAGCTCTATAAATAACATAAAGTTCTTGAGTTTCTGAATGAGTCCCAGTATCAATCACTTCGTATTCATTACCCTTGAAGTGTTTGTAGATTCCTTTTTTGATTTCTTTTTCCATAATATTTAATTGCTAGTGGGTGCTAGCAGAAATCTTTCGCTACGCGAACGGTATAGGTTTCGTATCGTACTCGCTTCGCTCCGTGCGATATACTCAACCTTTTCGATTCCTACACGAAAGAAGCAAGCTTCTTTCTCAGTGTGCCCCTGGTAGGAATCGAACCTACATCACAACTTCCGCAAAGTTGTGTCCTATCCATTGAACGACAGGGGCAGTAATTTAGAATCCTAGCATCTCAAGTAACTTTTGTGAAATAGGTTCATGGTGTTCTGTCTCAGAAATATAATTTAAAAGAATATCACGAACTTCTTCTGGATCAACTTCATCAATATAAATAATGATAAAAGGCATGAATGTCTTATGTGACTTTATTATTATTTTTGCTGGACGAATATGTGCATCAATCCAAAATGATTCAAGGGTTAAAAAGGGGTATAGGGTGTCATTTATAATAACTCCGCGGTCATTTATTTCACAATGTATTAATCTAGGCTTTTTTGATGAATGTATTACTAAAGCAAAAGAACCAACGATAATAAAAATTCCAAAGATAAAATTATTAAAAATAAAAGCAAGAGCAGCCGCAGTTATCGTAATAATACCAACAGCCCAATACCAGTCATTATTTTTTTCTGTATGAACGTGTTCGTGAGCATCCCATGAGATAAGAGGTTTCATAAAATAATTATAACATAGATATTATGGCTGACTACCATGATTACTAATAACTATTTTTTATACTTTTCCATTATTTGTCCTTCTACGATAGATCGCTCTTTTCCATATTTCAAATATGAAAGCTCCTTTATAGAATCGACGATAGATTTATCTCCATCTGGCGGTGGAAGAGTCTCAACATTAAAAGGTTTTATGGGGCGACCATTTGCAAGCATCTTTATGTATGCATTTCTATTATCAATAGACATAATATCTTTTGCGGTGAATACTGGTGAAAATTGTTTCTCTAGGTATTCTGCATCCTCAGCACCGACTCGGAAGGCAGCAATAGAACCAACGTTTCCAAAGACAGAATCTCGAATATCTTCTTCAAGTTGCGCGATGAACTGATGAGCAACGGAAAGCGAAAGTTTGTATTTTCTGGCTTCTGATAGAATGGTTGAAATAGAATCAGTAGTAACATTTTGGAACTCATCAATATAAAGATAAAAAGGTGGAAGATCTTTTCCAATAGAATCAACACGAGAAAGGGCGGCCATTAGGATTTTTCCTACAAGTATTAGACCTATCAAGTTTGCATTTATATCACCAAGACGACCTTTTGAAAGATTTACTAGAAGGATTTTCTTTTGATCCATGATTTCTCGGAAATTGAAGCTTGAGCTTTCCTGGGCAATGATTGGACGCATTATGTCATTTGAAAGGAATACGTCGAACTTACTTGTTATATATGGAACTATATTTGCAAGTGAAGCTTCACCGCCTGCTTTTTCTGCAACTTCTTTCCAGAATTGGATTACTATTGGATTTTTACATTTTGAAATTTTTAGTTCTCGGTAGGCTTTATTTGCAAGTACACGAGATACATCTAGAAGGGTATTACCCGTTTCTGGATCCTCCATCACAAGAAGTACGGAATTTCGGAAGTATTGTTCAAACATTGGACCTCCTGCAGTTTTCATATCAAAAAGTTTATTAAAAATAGAAAGCATTTCATTTACTACGAATGTCTTTTGTTCTGGAAAACGCTTATCGTACTCGAGCATGTTGAGAGCCATCGGGCGGGCTGTGTGACTCGGGTCAAAATATATTACATCCTCATATCTATGCTTCGGTATCATTGAGAGAATATCTTGCACATCAGAACCGTGAGGATCTATCATACAGACCCCTTCACCATTTGCTATGTCCTGAGCAATCATGTTTTTTAGAAGAGTAGTCTTTCCAGTTCCTGTTTGTCCTATTACATAGAAATGTCGAAGTCTATCATCTGGAGTCATGAAGACTTTTGTTTCTGTACTTCGGTCACGATTTACTCCAAGCAAAATACCTTCACGTGCTAGTTCGAGTGGGGCAGGAGCACTACCAGCCTTTGCCACCTTTAGGTGTGGTGAAGATTTCATAATCGTAGCTGGGAAGTGTATTAAGGAAGTCGTTTCTTTTAGATTTGTTAGTAGGCGATGTTTATTGTCAGAAAGGCGGAATGAAAAATCAAAAATAAGCTTTTTTAGGTCTGAATTCTTAACTCTTTCAAATTCAAGCTTATTTCCATGAGTATTCTCAAATTGATTGAATGATGATTCTATATCGCTAAGTATTTGAAGGGCAGTACTTTCATCTTCTGCTGATGAAATAATACGGATATTGGTAGCTACCACAGGAGAACTCATCTTGAGCTTTATTTGTTCAACGCTTATCTGGTCAACATTTTGTGCGGCTTCTTTTTTCTTTATATCAGCTTTCTCTTTATCTTCTTTTGATTGCATCAAGTTTCCAAAACCTTTTATCAAACTATCTACATGTCTAAAAAATCCTTCAGAGTTTTGTGCAATAGCTTCAGAAATCTTTTCACCCTTTAAGATATCATCTAGTGTTTTTTTGAAGCGTTTATTATGAGTATCTCCTTCAGGTTTAAAGACTATTTGAATAGCTGCTCCTTCACCGTGAGTTCTTATTTTTGAAAAACTGTTTAATATGGAGTTTAATGGATCAAAATCGAATTGATCATAGGTTTTTAACGGCCAAATAGAATTTTTACTATAGTTGGCATAGGAAGCAATTGTAGAGCCTTGTTCATTAAAGATATTGTAATCGTCTTTTTTCTCTATAATTTTTGCATTATGAAATATAGATAGGACCTGTTTTTCAAAAAGGCTTCTTTTTGAATCATGTACAGCAACATAAAAAGTAAATTCATCACTGTGGTTTGCTACTGCAATCTCTATTGTAAAATACCCAGTACCTTCTTTATCATCAACCGACATCATTCCAGAGTAGAACTGTTCCATCGAAGACAGTACTTCTTTCAAGGCCTGGTTCTTTTCTTCAGTATTAGAAGTTTTTTCTGGTAATGTTATTTCAAACAATGTCATGTGAAGAGCTTTGAATTCTGGAGTTTTCTCACTCATTCCTTTAACAGGGAAGCCTGCTTTGATGTATTGAACCAAAAAACGCTCAAAATCATCCTGGATGTGTGGGTCGTTTATTTTTTTAATTATATCTAATACATTCTTTATACCACTAGTCTGCATAATACCTAGAATCTCGGAGATCTTTATATCATGTGTTTCTGGAGTTAGGTCTAGAACTATAGCATCACTTTTTTCATTTGATAAAATAAAGTTTTTATGCAGAACATTGCTGGTCGGTGTTTGGCGGTATGTGTCTATTGTATTTTTTATTAAATGGTCACTAGGTGTTGTTTCGTTATTTGCTACCCCTTCTTTTTCTGTAAGTTGTTCACGCAAAAAAGCCAATTCTTGTTCAGGTGTTTGTAATTGTTTTGATTTATAAGAAGGTGAGAATGTCTCCATATATCAATAATATTGTGCAATTATAGCATAATTTACTCCACGATAGGGCTAACGGTATTACCAAATATCTTCGATAATCCATCTGTATATGTCACTATATTTTCTTTGAAATACGGTGGATTTTGTCTTTGAATTTGACCGATTATATAATAGCCTATAGCCATAATAGATGCATAATCGGCATTTTCTGGTAATGGAATATTCAGTCGATTTTCTGGAGTACCCCAGGTCTTATTCTCATCACCAAAACTAATAAATAATTCATTTGATGGGACCACAGTTACAGCATGCTTCATATATTCACTCGTTTCGATATTGTATGCGATTTTTCTACCAAATAATTCTGTAAATTTTATTTGGAGCATTCTAGTAATATTCGAAAATTTTGGTGGAACAATAAATAAATATTTATCGTATTTTCCCAAGCTCGGCATAGTTAGAGTATCAATATGTTTTTCTATAAAATCACTTATATCTTTTGTACTCTCATGTGTTTTGCTAAGAATCATTCCCATATATGTAGATGTGTTGTAAGTATACGGCTCTCTATTCTTTGGAAATACAAATACTTTGTCACTCCCAATAAGATTTACTGCTTCTCCATGTGAGTTATTTGTTAGAAGTAGTACACTTTTACCAAGCTCTAGAGCACGTTTTATAATAATAGGTGCATGTTTTTCTCCAGAAGCGGAGATGACTATCACACTGTCTATTGTTTTTATTTGTTCAAGCTTTTTCTCGTAATTACTCTCAGAAGCAAATATAGCATCCTTATCCTCAAATATAATCCTACCCACAGCTTCGGCATTACCAGAACCTACGACAAGAGGGTGTTTTGTATCAAAAGAGAGTTCTGGTAATTTTTCTTTTTGAAAAAGTTCAAGCGCGCCTAAAACAGCTATATCTAAACCCGGAATATCTTTTTGGTCAAAATTATTAAGTATTTCTATATTTTTGTAATCCATAATTATTTACATTCTAACTTAGTTGGATTTTAAATGAAAGATAGCCAAGTAAGCCTAACTGTATAGCAGGAGTCAATCCGACCGACAGAAGGGGAATAATAGGCATATAGGCATTATATGCCCATCTTCCAGTACCCAATGCCCACCATTCAATACAAATAGCAAGAATAAAACCAATTAATATAATAATCCAATCTAGTTTTCTTATTGAAGGAAATAGAATAAAAGGTAAAGTAATAATGGTTATCATAATCGCATCAGCTAGTGTAGCCCTTAATAAAATAAATTCAGTGATTATGCCATTCTTATAGTTATCATAAAGAAATACATGGAGATTTTCCCAAATTAAATTTAATATAAAAGAGATAATAAATATGGTAATTATTTTTTTATTCATATAAATAAAGAGTTTAATATATTTTAGCATTTTTCTCCTTACAATTCTTTTTGCACCGTTTCTTGTTCGCCTGACGTATTACTTATACACAGATAATGTCGGTCTGTTATTTACCAATAAGAAACGATTAAATACCAATTTATGAATAAAAAATTTAAAAATATAGCATATACATTAATAACTTTAGCCACAGTATTGACTTTAGCCAGTGCTGTGCCAGCTTTTGCTGCTGATTATCAAAAGGGTATGATGGGTAATGTTAATAGGCCTATTATGAAACCAGTAGTTTATGGTGTCGTTACAGCCATTAGTGGTAATATCATAACCATAAACGGTAAACAAGAACTCAATTTAAAAGCGAATTCTACTGCCTCTACAACATTTATCGTAGATGCAACCAATGCAAAAGTTATAAAGAACAATGCAACAAGTACCATATCAGGAATTTTGGTAGGGGATACTATTCGTGTGCAAGGCACGATAACTGGTACGAATGTCATTGCTACAGTGATTCATGATGGCGTAGGTGCGCGTGGCTTAGGAAATATAAGAATAAATGATATCGGGACATCAACATTTAAAGGAACTGGTGAACCTGTTGTCGCCGGAACAGTTTCAGCTATAAATGGAAATAGCCTATCAATTACAAATAAAGGTAATGTAAGTTATGTGGTTGATACTACAAATGCAAAAATCACTCAAGGTCAAAATACAATAACTATTTCAAACGTAGCTGTTGGGGACATGGTCTATGTGCAGGGAACAGTAAATGGCAGTGCTGTTATTGCAACAAGTGTTATCGATCAAGGAAAAGGAGGTGCGGGAGCGGGTATGATGAGGTGGAATAATGGTGATCAGGAAAATAATAATAAACAAAATACTCCACAAATAAGAAAAGGATTCTTTGGTGGAATGGGCGCTTGGTTCTCACAGATGTTTGGATTCTAATTAGTTGGAATTGGATAGTTTCGATTTGGAAACAAAAAACCAGCACGCAGATGCTGGTTTTTTGATGCATAGATTACCTGTTGTTCTATATACTCGTCTTCTCTATATTCGGCTTCACCTGTATAGAATCTTTAGTAATTATATAAGCACCAATTAATTTAAATTTTTCCCCAGTCCAAATAAAATAATATGTTGTTGGTGGAACACTCAAACGTCTTTCTGCAATTTCAGGTATGAAAGGATTTATTATAAGAAGTGAACTATTGATTTCTGCTACGTATCCGTATTCCATCAGGGGGGGTGTTGCCTAGAATCTTACCATTGCTTCTGTTTATGAGTACACCTATTTGACAATTACTTCCACAACCCCAAGACCCAATGCTATATTTCCCAGCAAAATTTGGCGAAGTTTTATTTATTTCACTTATTCTTGTTTTAAATTCTGATCCTAATGAGTTGCTGGCTAGATCAATAGTGGGAAGTGTGGATGTAGAGATTGCTTGAACTGGATAATCTGAAAAAATAGGAAGTCTGTTCGTGTTTTTATTATTTTTATCCATATAAAACAAAAAACCGATAGATATAATAAAAACAATAACTACTACTAGAAGGACTTTTTTGTATGTATTATTCAGATGCGGAAGCGGTGAGATTCGAACTCACGACCCAGTTACCCAGGTTCCGCTTTTCAAGAGCGGTGCCTTCAACCACTCGAGCCACGCTTCCAAGCTGTTCAATCACTAATTAGGTGTTGAATACAATAGATACTCTCATATTTTTGTTTTATTTTCAAGTTTTTTTCTTTCAATATAATGTTTTTCATGATGGCAATTTGGACAAATCAATTCGAGATTACCAAAGTCATTATTTAATCTATTCCTATCCTTATGGTGAATATGCAGTATTTCATATTTATTGTAACCACATGATTCACATTTCATACTACGTATCTCTATAAGACGAGATTTTATAATTTCTTGAGCCCTAACTTTATTATTCGGTTGTCTAATTCCATATTTTATCCCAGCTCTATTTTTATTTGAACAAGTTCTACTACAAGTTTTTTTGTGGAGGCCAGAGAGGATCATTTCCCCACATACAATACAAGGTTTTTCGTTTCTACAAAATATCCCATAACATGAATTATTACAAAATACATTCCCATTATTAAGCTCAATTTGTGATGGTCTTTTATAAATTTGTTTTTCACAAACCTTACAATGTGTATTTGGTTTTCTTATGTATCTCTCAGTCATTCATCCAGTATACCACAAGACAATTTCTTTAAAATATTCTAATATGAATCCATGCGACTCCTCGGCATCGACTATGGTTCAAAGAGAATAGGTATTGCACTTTCTGATCTAGGAAGGCAGTTTGCTATGCCTTTTAGTGTAATTAATAATTCAAAAAACCATCTTCAAGAGATAATTAAAATAGCTCAAGAAAAAGATATTAAAGAAATTGTGATAGGGGAGTCAAAGAATTATAAAGGTGAAGCAAATACTATTTTGCCAGAGAGTTTAAACTTCAAAATGGATCTAGAGAAAGAAGGTTTTACGGTACATCTAGAACCAGAATTTATGACAAGTGCAAATGCTGAAAGATTTCAAGGTAAAAATGATATGTTGGATGCTTCGGCGGCTGCTCTAATACTCCAGAGTTTTCTTGATAAACAAAAGGTAAAAGAGTAATATAAAACCATGAACGATCAAATACCAGTAACACCAGTCATATCAAATAAAATCTCATATGATGACTTTGCTAAAGTAGAAATCCGAGCCGGAAAGATTCTTTCTGCAGAGAAAATTCCTGAGACCGATAAACTCCTGAAGTTGTCAGTTGATTTTGCTGAGGCTACACCACGCCAGATAGTCTCTGGAATTTTTATGTATTTTCCAGATCCAGCAATACTTGTAGGGAAGACATGCATGTTTGTTACAAACCTTGAACCTCGCATGATCAAGGGTTTTGAAAGTAATGGAATGCTTTTTGCACTCTCAACTACAGAAGGTCAATTCTCACTACTCGAGCCCACATCAAATATCCCAGTAGGAACTAAAGCTAAATAATATTTTTAATGTCATCACTTCTTTCATATTTAGATCCATTAGTAATTATAAAGACACTCGGACTTATTGGCGTCATTGCTATAGTTTTTGCTGAATCTGGACTTTTCTTTGGTTTTTTCTTGCCGGGGGATTCACTACTCTTCACTGCAGGATTTCTTGCTTCGCAAGATTTGATTTCAATATGGTGGCTACTTATTTTTTGTTTTATCGCTGCAGTTGCTGGGGATAATGTTGGGTACTATTTTGGTAAAAAGGTAGGGCCAAGTATTTTTTCTAGAGAAGACTCTTTATTCTTCCATAAAAAACATATTGAAAAAGCCCATACTTTCTATGAAAGACATGGTAAAAAAACAATACTTCTTGCCAGATTTATCCCAATTGTTAGGACTTTTGTACCTATAATTGCTGGTGTTGCTAAAATGGAATACAAGTCATTTATGCTCTATAACCTAATGGGAGGCTTTCTTTGGTCATGGGGAATGCTCGGTTTTGGATATCTTTTGGGCCAAGTTATACCGAATGCAGATAAATATCTTACACCCATTATTCTAGTCATTATCGTTATTTCATTTATTCCAGCTGTTATTGAATTTTTTAAACAAAAGAAAAAGGTGTTATAATAAAAGGTAAATATTAAGATATTTATTTATGTTAACTAAGACCTTTTTTAAACTATTTCCTCCACCAAAATATTTGAATATTCCATACGCTGGTTTAGACATTTCTGATGATGCTATTCGTTGCATTGAGTACTCTGATGGTGTGCACGGTTACAAATTAAAACGAGCTGGTTTTAGACTTTTAAAACCTGGTATCGTTGATTCTGGATATATAAAAGATGAAAAAGCTCTCATACAAGAAATATCTTCACTTGCCCAGGAGTTAAAGATAACAACGGTAAAGGCATCTCTTCCTGAGGAGAGAATGTATCTATTTAAGACTGAAGTTCCGGATGTAAATGAAGATCAGATTCGCCAGAGTATTGAATTTAAACTTGAAGAAAATGTACCATTGCAAGCTTCTGATTCTATATTTTTCTTTGATCGTTTTCACGATAAGTTAAATAGTGGCAAAACATTCGCTAGTGTTTCTGTGGCTTCTAGAGATTTGGTTAATAGTTACTTAAGAACACTACAAACCTCTGGTCTGACAACTGTTTCTTTTGAGATACAAGCAAGGGCGATTGCTCGTGCCATAATAGCTCAAGATTCCATCGATACTGTTATGATCGTCCATGTGATGAATAAAAAAACAGGTTTGTACATTGTATCAAATGGTATTATACATTTTACATCAACTATTCCTTGGGGAGGGGAGCTAATAAGAGGTAAAAAAATATCAGATGTGCCTGATGACATTTTTACTCTAAAACATGAAATAGAAAAAGTATTTACGTATTGGTCACAGTATGGGGAAAAGAGAAATATAAAATCAATAATCATCTCTGGACACGATGCTTTGGCAATAAATTTGATTTCAAATCTTTCACCATCCGCAAATGTTGCGCTCATAGTTGCTGACGTATGGAAGAATGCATTCTCAACAAATTATTATGTACCAAAAATTACTTTTGAAGATTCTTTGGATTATGCTGCCGCAGCCGGCTTAGCTTTGCCATAATTATTTTTTAATATAATGATTCACTACACATTATTACCAGAAAAAGAAATTAAAACTCTAAAAAGAGAGTATAGGATTAGGCTTGCGATATTTTTATTATTTTTTATGTCATGTGCGGTATTTGTTGGTACAGGTTCGCTTGTTCCGGCTTATGTTTTCTCATATTCTCAAGAAAAAGAAACCGTAAGTCGTTTGGAAAGTTTTCAAAAGGATAGAAAAGATCGAGGTATAAATGAGGTATCAAAGAGTCTAAATGATATTAATGAAGTAACAAAGAGGATTAAAGATTATAAAAATTCAGTTGAATATTCAAAAATAATATCTCAAATAATAAGTCATAAGAGTTCCGGTTTATCTATCAAATCTTTTTCTTTATCCGCTTCAGATAATAAAGCATCATCTACAATTAATGTTGTAGTTTCTGGTAAAGCTTCGACTCGTGACGCGCTTATCTCATTTAAAAATAAATTAGAATCGGATCCGCTAGTCATTGGTGTAGAGATGCCTGTTTCAAATTTAACCAAAAGTAAAGATATTTTATATTCATTAAAAATATTTATTGATCAAATATTATGAAAATAAATCACCGACATTACATGCTCCTATTTTTTGCAATACTAAGTATTGGTGTGGTTGGTTTTGGATATTATTTTGTTTACAGTAAGACTGTTATCCAAGCAGAGCATTATATAAGTGCGAATAATGAAGTTCTGAATGAAGATAAAAAAAGAAATAATGAACAGGAAATCATTAAGGTTTTTAATTCAAGCAAGGATTCTAGAGTAAAGATTATGTCCTTTTTTGTCTATGAAGGTAAGGTCGTGGAGTTTATTGAAATGATGGAAAAAGTGGGTACTGATTCAAATACCAATCTCGAATTGTCTTCTATATTAAACGAAGACGATAAGGTTAAGGTTAAAATAAATACCAAAGGTTCCTGGTCTGGAATTATGAAGGCTTTACTGTTAATAGAGAATTTACCTTTAAGTATCCATATTAATAATGTTGCATTAAATGCTTCTGATGGGTCAGCTAAAGAGGGTAGTACGTGGAGCCTGACTCTGGACATCGAGGCTTTATCTATAAAAAAATAAAATGTCAAACTTATTTATAAAAAAATTTATGAGAGTTCCACACATACCAATCATTGGTGTGTTCAGGGAGATTGGAAGAAATGCTTTTGTTGATTGGCTTTTGATTTTAGTTTTAAATATATTAGTAATGGTTACCTTGGTTTCTGGTGGAGTTTATCTCTATTGGCAGGTTTCTACAGGTAATTTCAAGGATTCAAAGGTAGCAAACAAAACAAAAGATACTATTTTTAATGAAAAAGATTTGAAAAATATTATCAGTCAATTTGAAAATAAAGCTGAGAACACCAAACAGGCGAGTGTGTTATATAGAGGTATAGCAGATCCTTCTTTGTAATTTCGCCATTTTCTGCTATATTCTACATATGGCTTTTGCCCTCGTAGTTAAATGGATATAACTGCGGACTTCTAAGCCGTTATTCGTGGTTCGATTCCACGCGAGGGCACCCACGAAACGCATGCGGAATTTTGGCGGATTTTTTCATACAGAATACCCGCCTGCCCGCTCACTTTTCTTCCAGAAAGGAGGAGGTTCGAGCCGAAGCTTTCTTCGGCTGCGACCTTTTTCTTGAAAAGGTCGCTATCCTGTGCGACTACGGCCATATCTCTGGCTGTATATACCCATTTTCTCATTGGTTCGAGCCAGCCCCTACGCGTTTGCGGAAGAGAGGTGATTTGTGGCATAATACCCAATTTGCGTGGCATGAAATGACACTTCTGTGGCTTGGTTAAGAGATATTTCTATGGTTTTGTACTTGCATGAGTACAAAAACAAAGAAATGTCCCTTATGTGGAGGTAGTAGAGTAGTTAAAAGAGGTATACA
>CALRCS010000005.1 GCA_943354625.1 Candidatus Nomurabacteria bacterium
GAGGAAGCTGTAATTCGCGAAGTAAAAGAAGAAACGAATATGAAAGTTTTAAACCAAAAACTTATTGGTTATCAGGATATCTATGAGCCAAATCGAGTAGTGCGACAGACTCGTTCTGTTTGCATAGTCGAACCCTATGGACCATTTGTAAAAGATCCAGATGGTGATGTTACGGAGATAAAGCTGATCGATCCAGCTGATTACAAAAAGTATTTTGATTGGAATGAGATCGGAGATCACATTATGCAACGCGCATTTGAACTAAAAAAGCAGATGGCCTGCTAGCCCCAAGTATCCTTCTTCTTTGTTTAAAACTAGACCAAGCTACATCATCCATGTACGATGAATTTATTCATTTTATTTTGCTCTTTGTTAGCTTTCCGACAAGCCATGAGCTTGACTGAATTTTACCACCAAGCCCCACACTGAAGACCATTTTGGTTCCCATTTCCTTACACACAGATACTTCTGGAACATTATGACGAACACGATCACCGCCATTAGCGAAGATGTGTGGCTTCAATGTTCTAAGTTCGTCGCAAACACTCATGTCCGTTGGATCTATTTTATGAAAAGAAAGTACTACTTCATCGACAGCACGGAATCCTTTAATTATTTCCATACGCTCGCATTCATCCATAAAAACGTAGCCCTTTTTCTTTTTCAGCCAATTATCATTATTTAGGATGACGACAAGATGATCACCAAGTTTTTTGGCTGCTTCGAACATTCGGACATGCCCAATATGAACAGGGTCAAATCCACCCGAGACGGCAACTATTCTTTTAATTGGTTTTGTCGGTCTTTTAGTCAAGTTATCAGTATTATACAAATAGTAAGTAGCTCGTGCAATTAGTCCATGGGTTTACTCTTCTAAATGATTATCCATATGACTATTGGTTAGTATAATATGGTCACCAATCTATTTCATAAGTGTAATTATTTCAACTATTTGCTATATTGAAGGCATAATTGATTTTAAGTTAAATAATTTTAATAAAGGAGTAACATGTGTATGCTGTAATTGGAGTGGAGCTAGTTTTTTACCTTGTCCTTATGGCTCTGAACCCCACAGAAAAAATTCACTGTGCCCACAATGCGGCTCTTTAGAAAGGCATCGTTTATATTTTCTCTTTTTAAAGAATGTTATTCAAATCGATAGGAAAATAAAGGTTTTACATTTTGCTCCTGAACAATCTATAAAAGATTTATTTGTATCGTATCCGAACATTGAATATGTCTCTACGGATTTAAATAGAGATGATGTAACTTTTAAAGAAGATATTACACATTTATCATTTAGAGAAGATTCGTTCGATATAATTTTTTGTTCACATGTTCTAGAACATATCGATGATGATCGTAAGGCAATGTCTGAACTTTATAGGGTATTGAAACTTGGTGGTTTTGCTATTTTACAAGTGCCAATCTATGAAAAGTACAACGAAAAGAAATTGGAACAGACTTTTGAAGATGCAAAGATCACAGATTTGAAAATGAAGAAAGAATTATTTGGCCAGGAAGATCATGTTCGCCTTTATGCCCTAGATTATAAAGAGAGACTTACAGATGCTGGATTTAAGGTTGATGTTAATAAATATAGTGACTCACTAGACCCTGCCATTGTTAAACATTTTGCTCTGCTTCCAGAAGGAAATGAATCACAGACTGACGGATGGATATATTTCTGCACAAAATAATAATATTTTATATATATTTGAGTATTGACAATTTTTTTAATCAAAGGTAGTATTTTAACCATGAAGAAAACTGTGTTTTTGAGTGGTCCAATGAGAGGTCTCCCAAGGGAAGAATCATTAGGCTGGCGTAAAAGAGCCACAGAACTTTTAAAAGACAATTTCAACGTAGTGCACGCACTTCGTGGTCGTGAAGAGAGAGAAACCTTTACAGACCCGAGAATAGCTGTTGTACGGGACCTTTACGACATTAAGAGATCAGATGTTTTACTAGTTAATGATACTGTGGAAAATTGCACAATGATAGGTACGTCAATGGAAGTATTTTTTGCATTTCAAGAAACTAAGCCAATAATTGTTTTTGGTAATGCTCATGATAAAGATTATTGGCTGAATTATCATATCCATTTACGGATGAAAAATCTTGAGGATGCATGCGACGTTATAAATAAGATGTTTATTTAATTATGAAAATTCCTCTATATAAACCATATATAGGAAATGAAGAAATTAGTGCTGTTATGAGAGTCTTGCAGTCAAAGAAATTGACTAGAGGTCAGGAGACCGAAGAATTTGAAAAGGAATTTGCTAAATATTCAAAGAAAAAATACGCAATCGCAATAAATAGCGGCACAAGCGGACTTCACATTCTTGTTCGCACTATGGGTTGGAAAGAAGGTGATGAAATTATAACTACTCCATTTAGTTATATAGCTTCAGCAAATGCATTACTTTTTGAGAAAATCACTCCGGTTTTTGTTGATATAGATATATCGACATTAAACATTGATATCAAAAAAATTGAAGAAAAAATAACCCCAAAAACCAAGGGAATACTACTCGTACATATATTAGGCCTACCTGCAGATGTTACAGCTTTAAAAAAAATTAAAGAAAAATATAATTTACAGATAATTGAAGATGCGTGTGAATCTATAGGTGTTATCGGAGATGATTTTAAGGTATCTCAGATTGGAGAGGCGTCTGTATATGGTTTCCATGAAAATAAGCAGATGACAACCTTTGGGGAGGGAGGGATGATAGTTACAGATAATAATGATTTTGCACAAAAATGTCGCTCAATGAGGGATCAAGGTCGTTCTTTGAAAAAAGATTGGATTAATAATGTCACATTGGGTTTTAATTTTAGAATGACTGAAGTTCAGTCTGCTTTTGGACGAGAACAGTTGAAAAGAATTAATGATTTTCTTGAAAAGAGAGAAAGATTGTCTGAAAAATATGCCAGTCTTCTTTCAGATATAAAAGGAATCACTACACCGCAACAGATGACCCCTTTAAGAAGGAGCTGGTTTTTATATTTTGTTGTTTTTGAAAAAAAAGAAATAAGAGATTATGTGCATAAAGAGCTTGAAGTAGTCGGGATTAATTCAAGTATCAATTATTTTCCACCTATATATAATTTCCCGATGTACGTAAAATGTAAGAAGGATTGCGTTAATGCTGAAAAAATATCTGACACTCTATTGGCGTTACCGATGTATTTTGAAATGAATGATATCGAAGTAGAAGAAATTGTGAAAGTAATTAAAAATAGTCTAATTAAATTTATATGATTTCTTCAGAAATATTTTATACAAAGTTTTCCAAAGAATATGGACAATATGCTGAAAATAAAAAAGCATATCTTTCAGCTGTTAATGTTTTTATCTTAAATGAGTCTGATTCACCTTTGAGTCTTGTTGATGTCGGCTCTGGGGATGGTAGACGAGGAAAAGAAATTGCTGATTCACTAGGTATACAAGATATAACTTTTATAGATAACAGTGATGGGATGAATGCTCTGTCAAAGCAGATTCCTGGAGTTTCTATTGTTAATAGCGATATTTCAGATGATAATTTTAGAATTGCTAGGAAGTATGATTTGGTATTATGCCTATGGAATGTTCTCGGACACATAGTAACAGCTGAGAAGAGAAAAATTGCAATAAAAAATTTAGCTAACCTAATTAAAGATGATGGAAGATTATTTATTGATGTAAATAATAGACATAATATTTTTACTTATGGTAAATTTGCTGTAGCTAAAAATATGGTTAAAAGTTTGTTTACCTTACCAGGTAAATCAGGTAATTTTGATCTGAGTTTTAAGACTGATTCTGAAATAATTAAGACAAAGGTTCATATTTTTACACCGACCGAGATTGAAAAGTTAATACGCTCCGCTGGTTTGATAATCGAAAAAAGACAAATTATAAATTATAGTACTGGGGAGTTGGATACTCATTTTTGGAATGGACAATTGGTATATAAAATTAAAAGACAATGAAAAAAGTTCTATTTATAACTTCTCTGTATTATCCTCATGTTGGCGGTATCGAAACAATGGTTTCGGAGCTTGCAAATTTTTATAAGACGCAAGGGATTGAATCGGTGGTTCTTACTAAAAAATGGCCGTTTACACTTGATAATTTAAGCGAATATAAAGGAATAAAAATTTATCGAATCGTAAGTGCAAAATCAGAAGATGATTTTTTGGGTATAATTGATTGGGTAAAAGAAAATGGAGTTAATGTTAAAGCAGATATAATTCATGTTGTTGGAGTTCGCCAACCATTACCACTGATCGGGTTGATTCTCAGTCATTATTGGAATGTTCCCTTAATATCTACTATTGCAGGTGGAGAGATTCCGAATACTGGAGATTCCAATACACTGGCTGTTTGGGATGAAGGAAAAAAATTAATGACACCAGTTCTAGAATCATCGGATACAGTGACGACTGTCTCAAAGGCACTTGAATACGATTTATTCAAAATTACCCCCAATCTTTCAGCAGTACAAACACTTTATGCAGGAATTGATATAGATTCAATTATGAATATTCCTTATATTGAAAATTATCGAAACTATATTATCTCAATGAGAAGGCTTATTCCTTCTAAAGGTATAGACACGCTAATATTGGCATTTAATGAAATTAGAGATATTTATCCAGAGATGATTCTAGTTATCGCCGGTGAAGGATCAGAGGAACAAAATCTCAAAAATCTTGTTACTAGACTTAATCTTGAGGAACGAGTCTATTTTATTGGAACTGTGTCATTTGATTCAGCCATCTCTCTTTTAAAAGGTGCAATATGTACGGTTGTACCATCTTTATCTGAAGGAGGAGGGTTGGTAAATGTTGAGGCTCAGGCCGTATCGTGTCCAGTGATTGCAACATCAGTTGGTGGAATTCCCGAATATATTCAGGATAATGTTAGCGGCTTATTATTTAAGCCAGGTGACTATATTATGTTGGCAGAAAAGATTAAAATGATTATGTCAGATCAAATATTGAAGAAGCGATTAATATTTGGTGGTATTAAACACGCAGAAAAGTTTAATTGGAAAATTCTCGGTCCAGAATATCTTAAATTATATGAAAGAAATATTAGTGGACATAAATTAAGACCTTTTAAATATGATTTAGAGCTTATGAATAAATTATGGAATAGACTAATAAAATAATATGAATCAACTTACAAAAATTTTAGCCCAATACGATATTCAAGAAACCACACCTCAAGAATTAATTCGAGAGTCTGGGGATAATAAGGTATATATGATCGGTAAATATAATAAAAAAATATTACGTGTAAGTAAAAGATCAATCGAAGACATAAATTTTGAATGCGAAGCTATTCAGTATCTAAACAATGGAGAACTCGCTGTTCCAAGGTGGATAAAGACAAAAGATGGTCGTGTATATTCTTCAACAGAAGGTATCGCTATTGCTGTTTTGTTCGACTATCTTGAAGGTCATCATTTAAATATTGATGAAGACAATCTGGCAACAAAAGAACAAGCATATACGGCAGGTAAAGCTCTTGGTTCAATATCTAAAATTGGTAAAAGTTTCATCTCATTGACCCCTCGCAAAAGAAATATATTTACAGAGTTAGAAAGAGCTGTGAAAAATGAAGATATCTTCAAAAAGGATTTTGAAGGAGGAAACGTATTCATGGAGGAAGTAAGGCAGGCTATTAAATTTGGCTACGAAAGTAAATCTGAAAATGGATTAATTCATAATGATTTTCGTTTTGGAAATATTTTGTTTAAAGATGATAACAAGGTTAGTGGAATAATAGATTTTGATTGGAGTTGCATGGGTCCATGCATAAAAGACCTTGCTCTAGGTATTCTAGAATGGTCCTCACCAGACGGACGAACTGAACCTGATTTTGAAGTATTTGATGCTTTTTTGGACGGATATAATTCTTTATCTTCACAAAAGATTAGTAAAGGAAAAGAACTGTACTCGTGGATAATGTTTGCTGCTTTGTCTGATACTGCAACTTACTTCTGCGATCGACTTGAAAATCCAGATTTGAAAAAGAATATCAGTTATTCATACATGTATAAAAAATATCAATTTTTTAAAAACTATAATTAACATGAAACCATATTTATATTTTGAAGGCTTGTGTGAATTAGTTAAGGAAATCAAGGGAGATGAAACAGTTCATGTAGGTATACGTCCATATGGTTTTCATGCAGGTAATACAATAGCATTAGTTGTGTATCCGTACTTGCTTTGTAAGTATCTAGAAAAATCCGGTAAAATAGCAAAATTAAATTTTGTGGTATCAATTAATGATTGGGAACAAGATGTTCTTGATGGGCCAAATATCAAGGAATATCCATTCAATGTTTTTCCAAAAAACACTTCTATATATTACATAAAAGATGAAAAGGGCTGTTGTGAGTCAGTTGCCGATCATTGGCAACCAATAATTGAGAGAAATATGACTAGACTTAAAGAATCTTTTAAAGACATTTCTTTTAGATTTGTTAGAAATTCAACATTGATTAATCATGTATTTTGTCAAAATTTATTATTGCAAACCCTTAAAAATCCAAGAGAGCAACTTGAAATTTTAAAGGCAAACTCTAATAAGAAAACATTAGAAGATCCAGTTCAATATGCTGGGATTATTTGTCCAGAATGTCATAGAGCACACGGTAAGTCTCAAGCATTAGAGAACGGTAATGTATTTTGGAAATGTAATGAATGTTCATGCGAAAAAGAGGGGGAGCTTAAGCAATTTCAGTATTGGTGGTATCACAAGCCTATGCTACTTGCAAGATTAGAAATATTTAATGTAGATATTACATTAAGTGGAGGTGATCATTTTAGTGATGGAGATTTTGGAATCAGAAAAGCTTATATTAATAAATATTCACCAAGTACAAAAGAACCATATATGCTTTTTACTCCAACTGTATTATCGGCTGATGGTCAGAAAATGAGTAAAAGTAGGAATAATACAGAATTTGCTAATATCTCAAAATTCATTAAAGCTGTTGATGGTTATATGGGTAACGAGATTATTTTGACTGAAGATTTAATAGAAAAAAATGTTGATGAAAAAAACTATAATTATATTCTCTAATCCATTTGGTTATGGACCGACTGGTAAGGCAATTGCAATAGCTAAAGAGTTTATTGATAGTGGTTATTCTAATGTAATACTTGCTTGTAGTTCATTTACTAAGGAAATAATACCCGAATCTATTCCTTACATAAGTATTAACGAAAGGGATGAACAAGTAATACGAAATTATCTTCGTACTATACCTAATCCTGTTTTAATTAGTTCACAAAATCGTTTTGCGATTAAAGCCGCACTTTCTTTGGGGATTCCTTGTGCATTTCTCGATGGACTTTCTTGGTTTTGGAAAGAAATACCATCAGATCATTTGATCGCTGATGAAATTTTCTGGATGAAATATCCAGGATTAGAAGAAAAATTAGCTAAATCTCCTCGCATAATCAATGTTGTTCCAGCTATTATTGATGTGCAAATATTTGAAACAGTTCGCGATCAAATACTCATTCATCTTGGTGGTTGTAAAAATCCGCTTGTAGAAATTTTCCCCCGTAATTATCTTGATATTCTTGCAGATACACTCTCTACTATTTCAAGTCCATACAAAATTATTGTCACTGGCGGTGCAGAAGCAATGGATTATCTAAAGACAAAATTAGCACAAAAGTTGAATGATAAGGTGGTTATATCATCACTAGGGCATGATCAATTTATTAGAGAACTTAATTGTTCGCGACATTTTATAACAACTGCTGGTCAAACTGCTACCCTTGAGGCATTTTCGCTCAATGTTCCAACTAGTTTTCTTTTACCGATGAATTTGAGTCAACTTGCACTTACAGATCTTTTATCACGTTATGATGCCAATCCTCAATCTTTTGCTTGGGATAAATATGTATCAGAAAAAATAAATAGAGAATTAAATGAAAGGGACGCTATCACTGAATTTAATCGCTACGCAGAAATAATAAAGACAAATAGTAAAATATATATTAAGTTAAAAAATGATCTTTCAGAACTAATCTTGCATATTCCTGAAAATAAAGAGCAGAAGAAATTTATCAATAATCTTGGTTTAAATGGCGCTAAAGCTATTAAGAATATTTTAACAGCTAAATGGAATCTAATATGATATCGATACTTGATACAACATATCGTGAAGGCAAGCAATCATATTTAGGCAATATATTGCCTGATTCTTTGGTTAGTTATGCAAGGTTGCTTGAGAAATTAAACATTAAATACATGGAGGTTGGTTATCCTTTTACTTCAGATGTTTATCTCCGAGAATTCAGAAAACTATTGAAGGAAAAAAAGGATATAAAAGTCTGTGTTCATAGCGCTCTCAATATAATTAACTTTAAAAAACTAATTGATGAGGGTGTTGTGTCTATAGACGCAAGTATAAAATTTAATGAATTAACTGAAGATACTGTTAATAATAAAATTTCTGAAATAAGACAAATTTCCAGTCAAACTTCTTTGTTATCTGAGACTCTAGTATTAAGAATTGGTATTGAAGGTGCTTTTAAACTTCCAGAAAATTTATTGTTATCTTTTTGTAATGGTATTGTTGGTATAAAGAATATTACTCGAATAAGTCTTTCTGATACAGACGGTTTAGCTACTCCAGAAATGATTAATAAGACACTAAAAAATATTGATAATTTATTACCTAAAAATATAGCTTTGGGACTCCATCTACATAATGACTGTAATCTTGCAAATGCTAATTTATATGAGGCGTATTCTTTGTTTAGAGATGATTTAAGGGAACTTGTTATAGATGCTACTATGGGAGGAATAGGGGAGAGAAACGGTATTACTTCGATTGGTGATATATTTTCATTGTTGTATTTTAACAATATGGATTTATTGAATAAAAGTTATTTTGCAAAATACTATGCCGAAATATATGAGTATGTTTTTAAGGAACAGACATTTAACCGAGACCCTCTAAACCCAACATCTTTTTCGCATTCATCTGGTTTACATATTTCAAAATTTATTGAAACTGGTGCTTATCAGAGTATTGATCCAAAAATGTTTGGATATAAAACAAAACTTATCTTTAATGATTTTACAAGTGGTGATGCCATTCGTGCTTTGCTAAAAAATAGATTAAATATTGATATTAATAAGGAAACTGCATCAAGTTTTGCATCAGTGGTTAGAAATCTTTCAGCCGAAGAAAAGTTGAATTTTAATGAGAATCAAGTTCTACAGATCCTTAAAGATTATTTGTAATATTGTTGTTTTTTGCTTTGAAATTGACTGCATCTTGTTTAAAAGATAACATTAAATGTAACCATTCATTTTGTTGACATATGCTGACACATATTGTATGCTCGTGATAGATTTTGATGGTTGAACCTCGAAATGAAAGTAAACAATTATGATGAATATAACTGCAAAAGGAATTAGAAAAAACTTTCAAACCATTCCAGTCCTGGAAGGGGTTGATGTGGTTTTGAATGAAGGGGACAGGGTAGTTTTGGTCGGTGAAAATGGCTCTGGTAAGAGTACATTGCTAAAGATTATGGGCGGTGTTTTGGAATCTGATGCAGGTATTGTTACAGTTGAGCAATATCAGCAGGTGGTTTATGTTGCGCAGGATTTTTCCGGCGACTTGGAGCTAACTGGGTATGATTTTATTGGTTCAGACAAAATCCTTCGAAGAGCATTAAGAATGCTTGCCGAATTGGGTTTTTCAGAAGATCTGCTGAGCCTTGAGACCAAATTACTCAGTGGTGGCCAGAAGAAGATTTTGGAAATAGTTCGTGGGTTCTCTTCTGGGGCTCGGTTTTTATTTCTCGATGAGCCAGAAAATCATCTCGACTATTTTGGTCGAGAGTGGCTTATTGGTGCGATCGAAGAATATCGCGGTGGTGTATTGATTGTGTCACATGATCAATATCTCATTGATTCAGTTGCAAACAAGATTATCGAACTTGAAGATGGGAAGTTGACGTCATATCCCGGCGACTATCAGTTCTATCTTGACCAACGGATGAGACAGTTAGAAGGGAAATATCATC
Organism: Candidatus Nomurabacteria bacterium; assembly: GCA_943354625.1. Classification (GTDB taxonomy): domain Bacteria; phylum Patescibacteriota; class Minisyncoccia; order Phycocordibacterales; family PALSA-1337; genus CAIOGI01. The sequence goes on from CALRCS010000005.1 coordinate 10,069, forward strand.
AATGGAAAGAGAATCAGAAAGAGATTGAGCGTCACAAGGAGATGGTTGTCGAACTCCGACAGAGAGTAAAGAAGATTCGCAAACTTGCCGGAACATACCAGAACAAGGTTAGGATTCTTAATAAGCTCATGAAAGAACAGATTGAGAAGCCGAAACTTGAACGTCAAGCTATGAACATAAGAGTCGGTAATGTTGAAAGAAAGAGTGGTAAAAGGATTCTATGGGTCCGCGATCTATCTCTTGATTTTGATGGCCATTTGATATTCAGAAATGTTGACCTACAGCTTGATTTTGGAGAAAAAGTTTGTTTGTTTGGGCGTAACGGTTCAGGCAAAACGTCACTTTTCAAACTGGTACAGCGTGAGATAGTTCCAACAAAAGGGGAAGTAAAATTAGGGGTCAATCTTTCGTTGGGATACTTTGCACAAAATCATGTCGAAGACTTGGACGTGTCTAAGACTCCACTCGAAGAGCTCCAAGCTCTTACTCGTGAATCAGACTTCAGTACTCGTTCGCGATTGGGCAGGTTCTTAATTACTGGAACCAACGCTACGAAGAAAATTCAATCATTGAGTGGCGGGCAGAAGACAAGGCTACGTTTTGCAAAATTGTTTTCTCGCCAGACAGACTTCTTAATGCTTGATGAACCAACCAATCACCTTGATCGGCTTTCATGGCAGGTCTTGGCTCAGGCAATCAAAGATTTCCAAGGAACAGTGTTGTTAATTTCTCATGATCGAAATTTTATCGACGAGACAATGACAAAATTGTGGGTAGTTGATAACATGTCAATTCGAGAATACTCTGGAAATCTTTCACAATTCATCGACCAGTAGTCATTATTGTTAATACGCAGCGGCCATGTTAAAAGCATGGCTGTTTTTTTAATAAACTCTGATCCTTTGCTAGTTAACAAAAAATCACCTTGCAAATCAAGACGATTTAAGTGGTTCCAATAACTGGATGCATTTTGAATTGTGGAATTTAATAGTGTTAAGAGTGAATTAAGTTATTTAAAGTTAGCAAATATTATTAACAATTAAGGATATGTATCTGACTTTATGTAATTGTTACTCTTTCTTTAACATCTTATAAATACGTTTAGCAGATATAAGTTTATTTTCTTCGTCTAAAGCAATCATTTGACCCTGTACATAATTCACCAAGGCTTCGTCGTTATTGCCAACCGCTTCTTCTAGTGTTCCTAGTGTATAAGCGACTATGCTTTGTCCTTCTTTTTCCACTTTTCCTTGTGCTATTTTTAATATTCCGAGAGCCAGTTCATGATCACCCATTTTTTGGGCACTAATTGATGCCATACACCAAGGTGCAGCTTTATAGGGCATAAGGGCAATTTCTTCAGTGAAAGCCTTATAAGCCTCTTTGTATTTTTCTAGTTCTATATAATCTTCACCAATATAGCTCCAGACAAATGGAAAGAGAGGTTCAATCTCTGTAATTCTTTTGTAGTGTGAAATTGCGGTCTCAAAATCTTTTTCTGACTCAGCTATTTTACCAAGATAGATAAATGCAAAAGCATTATTGGGATTAGAAGCTAAGATACCAGCGCATTTTTCTTTGCAGATGTTATATTCTTTGTTTTTGAAATTCTCGATGATGTCATCGGGCAAATCTCCCAAAGCTTTAAATGTTCTAGTATTGCTCATGTATTGAATTTTACTCGAGAATGAGGACTAAAGATAGGATACCTAAAAACTAGTGAATAGAGGCTAAAAACATGGTCCCATTCACTGGTTTTCACCTAAATTCAGTGAATTTGACACTATTGTTGATTTTCCTAAAATGTGCTAACATTGTGACTACAGGTCTCCTTTAAGGCGACTTGCAGTATCATAATGGATAATAAACCAACAAAAGGTGAATATTTAGAGGTCTTATTGAGATCTCCCAAAACAATCTTCTCATCAAAAGATGTCTCTTTGTTATGGGGAGAAGAAAGTGATGAGGTTATAAAGAAAAGGTTAAATAAATATGTTAAGGCTGGAAAGTTGATTCGTGTTCGTCGTGGTATATACGCAAAAGACAAAAACTACGACAGATTTGAATTGGCAACCAGAATCAATACTCCATCCTACATCAGCCTTGAAACTGTTTTAACTAGAAGAGGTGTCAATTTTCAATACTACGGAAATATATTTGTCGCATCATACATCAATCGTGAGATAGATATCGAGGGGCAAAAAATAACTTTTGTTCGCATGAAAGATTATGTATTAAGTAATACGACAGGAATAGAACATAAAGATGGGATAGCTACCGCAACGAGCGAGCGCGCATTCTTGGACCGTGTGTATGTAAGCAAGGATTATCACTTCGATAATTTGGCAAATTTGAATTGGGATAAGGTATTTGAGATTTTACCTATCTATCACAATAAGAGATTAGAGAAGAAGATCAAAGAATACTTTAAAAACTATCAAGATAATCAGGTCAAAAATAATAATTTGAAATAATATGACATTAGATTACTCAAAACATAAAAATATTTTGTTGCAGATCTTGAAGGATATCTATTCTGATACTTCTATTGCACCTTACTTGGGATTTAAGGGTGGTACTGCTACCATGATGTTTTATAATTTACCGAGAAATTCTGTAGATTTAGATTTGGACTTATTAGATGAGACAAGAGAAAAGGAAGTCTTTGAGAAAATAAATAAGATCGTAAGTAATTACGGCAAAATCACTGATTCATACATGCAGAGATTCAACTTAAAGAATGTTATCTCATACGATGCAAATGCCCAAAAAATTAAAGTTGAAGTGAATCGTCGTCAATTTGGTTCAAAGTATGAAATGAAAACTTTGCTTGGTATTTCCATGCTTGTAATGGTCCAGGAAGATATGTTTGCACATAAGTTGATGGCAATGCTTGAGCGAATTGGTAAAACAAGTCGAGATATTTTTGACGTTCAGTACTTCGCTAAACATAACTGGCCTATCAATCGCAAGATTGTGGAAGAAAGATCGGGAGTTTCTTATAAGCAAGCATTGGAAAAATGTATTGCTGTGTTAGAATCTATGGATAATAAGCATATTTTGGATGGACTTGGTGAATTGTTATCTGACCCTCAGAAGGATTCAGCTCGTGCAAAGCTGAAGAGTGATGCCATTTTTCAATTGAAGTTAATGCACAGTAACGAAAAATAAATTTATGAAAATAAATATATCAAAAAAGCAGTATGAAACTCTTATAAAATCGATCGAAGTTAGCTCATTCATTTATGGACCTATGTCGGACATGGTTGATAATAAGTATAAGAAAGATTCTGATGAAATCGAGGAATTACTAAACTATTTTTTGCAGTATACAAATGATTTCGATTTTGATAAAAATTTATGCAAAGAGGGTGATTTACACCTAGATGAAGATTATGACGACAAAATTCTTGAGGAATTAGAACTGTATGATGAACAACAGATGTTTGAGAACCTTGCTTATGAGCTAGGAAAGAGAGACTTTAATAATACATATTCAAAAGGGGAAATAGACAAAATAAAAGAAGAACATGGAGATTATCTTGGTGTACCGATGTATGAATTTGAAAAAAAGTATTGTGATGAAATCAACAAAAATGGCTATAAAAGGTTTTATATAAAAGAATAATTTAATAAATATATAATACGAAACCCCACAAATTGTGAGGTTTCGTCAATAGGGCTCGACGTTGTGCGCTGGTAATAACCTTCTGGAAGACCAATAAAGAGCACATTTATATCCCGAATTATAGGGATGGATTGTTTAGGATTACACAGCCGACAGAGGCGGAGATGGCGGAATTTATTGCTTAGCAAATGACTTATTTCGTAGGTGGTCCCCACTGCCAGCGTGGCTTTTCTCCTTTCTTGTAACAGATACAAATAAGAAGGATGGTTAATACAATGATGGGTAATGCGAATGTTAGGAAATTACTTCCTGAATCAGGATTGCCTGGGATATCGTGTTCTCTGGTAAGCATGAGGGTCACGATGAGTGCGACATAAGCAAGAATAACAAGCCAACCTTGCCATTTTACTGGTGTCCAACCCCAACCATAGAGCTTTGCTTTGAACCAACGGTCCTCGGGATTATCTTTTATGTAGTTAATATATTCTTTTATCATCTGTTTTTATTTCTTCCTGTTATTATACTCAAGCAACTTTTCAGCTGGTGAAAGTCCACCAATAATTTTGTGAGGAAAATAATTCCAAGCATCGTTTAGAACATCAAGGATGTTCTGGAGTTCGATACCACCTTGACCATTATCAAACATAGCCACAGCATCAGTTAAAGCATCCTGACCATCTTCGTTGTAGATGACATCTTTTACATGGTCCAAAGTAAAATGGCTTTTTGTTTCAGCTAGAAGTTCTATAAGTTCCTGCTCAATCTCTTTTTTCTTGGCGTCTATTTGTTTTTGAGATTCGATTTCCATATGCAGTATTTTACCAGATTATTCCTAAAAAGCGGAAGTGTTGGAGATAAATCAATTATTTCTTTGGTCTATCACCATTAAGCAACCTCTCAAAAGCCTCAAGGTTACCCATAGCATCATGCACTGGATGATGATCGTGTTTTGTTATACGCAATCTTTTCCAAGAAGATGCATCTTTGAAGTCTCCGATTAAGCCAGCGTAAAAATCACCAATCCTACGAGCGGAATATTCAAAAGGATTATTTCCAATGGTCCGATGAAAGCTGTCATTTATCCATTGCCAATCAAAAGCAGGATTGTCGCTGACAAACCTTGGTTTGTCTTCACCACAAATCTCCTTTAACCATGCATTGAATTTTTCAAACACTTCTTTTTCATCAAAGACTACACCGGTCCTAATTTTAAATTCAGGATTTTCTGGATTAGGTTTTCTTTCAATCAAGACCCCATGAAAGGTAGACCTCGATGGGTATGCGACTGCACCAAATTCAGTAAGCTTGCCCATACTTGGACACTTACCGTTTGCCTCACAGTCCACAAAGATTAAATTCTTTAAATCGTTCATAGGTACATTTTAACTCGTATGGAGAAATATAAAAAGATTGATGAAATGATGTTGACTTCCTACAACCTTCGATCAATGATCTGGTTATGAAAAGTAAGACAAAGAAATTTTTAAAACACGCCTGTCAGTTTTGTGGCTGTGAGCGTAAATTTGTAGAAACAATTATCGATGATGAGTTTATTTGGAATGAAAAAGAACAAATGTACCAACCAAATGGATTCACTGATGCTTTTGAGCATACAGGATTTGCATACTGTCCGGAGTGCAAAGAACAATGGACTGGACAGTAACTTTTAATTTGAAAGCTGCATATTAAAAGTTAAGGGTCCAAACTTTGATAGATTTTGGGGCTATTATGTGGATAACTCTGATTTTAGGGTAAAAATAGCCTTAAATAGCTTACATTTCATTGACTTATACAATAATTTGTTCAAACGCTTGCAATAAATATTGAAAGGTGCTACTATTTCAGTGTTATCAGTAATACCCAAAAATTATGTTACATTCAATATCTTGTAAAAATTTCTACTCTTTTGGTGATATAACCGCCTTGAGTTTTGTAGTGAATGACAACGCTCCACAGAACAATGGGTATTTTACTGCACCATCAGGAGTACGCCTCTCAAAAGTCGAGACTGTTATCGGTCCGAACGCTTCCGGAAAAACAAATCTCTTAAAGACTATCCCATTTTTAAAATGGCTCATCGTCGATTCTTTTAATTTGAATCCGCAATCTCCAATAATTGTTCGTCCATTCATGTTTGGTGGGTATAAAAACAAACCTAGTGAGCTCTCTGTTGTATTTGAGATTGCTACAGGTGTATACACCTACAATTTTGTTCTTGATCAGACAAAGATAATTTCAGAAGAATTGAAATTGACTAGCATGGCAAAAGAGAAGAAGTCTAGTAAAAAGATTTTTTCACGAGTATGGAATGAGGCAACTAAACACTATGACCTTGAAGGTGATAATTTCAACCTTCCTAAAGGATTTGAAAATCTATTGCGTACAAATGCAAGTGTTATTGGTGTCGCTATGCGTCTAAATCACAAAGAAAGTCAGGAGATTGCCAATTTCTGGCAGAGTATAGAAACAAACGTCAGCGAGGGTGGCTGGATTGGTGATCACATGTTTATTAACCGAGGTGTTCAATTGGCTGAAGTACTCAATTTCTTTAGTGGAAAAGAATCTCTTAAAAAGGAAGCTGAAAAACTTCTTGCGCGTTTTGACCTTGGATTAAATGCTTTTGAGATTAAGAAGGAGAAACAAGAAAATGGTGTATCCATGAGCGTTCAAGTGTCTCACTCATTTGGTGATCAAAAAGAAATGTTACCAATTCAATATGAATCTTCGGGTACTAAGCAGTTGTTTATTCTCCTAAAGCACATTTTGCAGGCGCTTAGTAACGGTGGTGTCGTTATTCTAGATGAGTTTGATGTTAACCTACATCCAGAAATGATGTTGGCTCTCTTTGATTTGTTTATTGATCCAAATACAAATGAAAAACAAGCTCAACTTCTATTTAGTACACACAATCATTATATTTTGAGCAAACTTGATAAATACCAAATAATACTTATTGAGAAAAATGATAAAGGTATGAGTGAGTCTTGGCGCCTTGACGAAATGACTGGCGTACGAGCAGATGATAATTACTACACAAAGTATATTGCTGGCGCTTATGGGGCTATTCCTAAAATATAAATGCATGTCTAGGACTAACCCATTCAAGAAGAAAAGACGAGTAGCAAACAGAACCCTATTGGTTTTTGGCGAGGGTATGTGTGAAGAGATGTTCTTAAAGCATATTAAAGGTCTTTACTCATATAGTGCAAATATTGCAGTTACGGTCCGAAAAGGAAAAGGTGGTACAGCAGTCGATGTAGTAATCGATTCTGATAAAATTCCCGGTGACTTTGAAAAGAAAGTTGTTGTTTTGGATAATGACAAGAGCGGAGATGAAATGCAACAAGCAAGAAAAGAAGCTAAGAGTCGAGGAATAATTCTAATTGAAAATACTCCTTGTATCGAAGCTCTCCTACTTTCAATCTTGGAGTCAGGTACAGATTTTTCTTCAAAGACATCTTCGTGGTGTAAGAAAGAATTTGAATCAAAATATATTGATAAGAAAAAGCGTTCTAATCCCGCAGAATACAATAAACACTTTCCTAAAAGGGTACTTGATTCTAAGCGTACCAGTGTAAAAGAACTTAATGCGATAATTCTTCTCATGGAAGGAAAATCAAAATAAATATATGAAGGATATTCCAAAATTTACGATTTCAGATATACAACTAGGTGTCGGCAATTTAGAATTCGAGAAAGCATTTGCCTTATACAAAAAAGGTGCCGTGAATCATCTTGAAAAAGATTTTTTAGGGTATAGTGCGATAGTTTCTGGAACTCATGATTATATTGTGAATGTAAGTCTAGTTTCGTATGATAGGGGAAATTGTAATTGTTATCTGGGACAAAGAGATGAACTTTGTAAACACATGCTTGCTCTGGCTATTGCATTAGTCTACAAGTATAAACCCGATGATGTGGAAATTATAAAACAACCTTTAGATCAGGCGGTATGTTCGGGAGTAATTAGAGATATAACAAAAGATGAAATTAAAAATATTAAAGCAGAAATTAGTAAAAGCTTTAGTTTTATAAAAAGTTACAATGGACCATCTTCAAAATGGTTTCAGTATCAAGATAGCTTAATAAGAGGATCGAGATTAATTTTATTAGCCTTATCGAAACTTCCTGTGTGTGAAAAGTCTTCAATAATTTGTATAAATTTATTGAAAAGGTTAGATAAGAAATTACTAAATGGAGGAATTGATGATTCAGATGGTACGGTTGGGGATTTAATGATTCAGATTGTTGAAGTGCTGAATATGTTTGCAGATTCAAATCAGAAAATTAAGGAATATATAAAAGAAAAATTACCAAAGGGTGAAGTATTTGATTGGGAATCAGGATTCAATGCTTTTAATAAACAATAGTTGGGAGGTTATCAAAGAAATTGACTCCGCTCGAACCTCAAAACTATCAAGCCATATAAGACAAAACCCCACAAATTGTGAGGTTTCGTCACTAGGGCTCCGGCGGCAGGGATCGAACCTGCGACCAATCGATTACGTATTCTCCACTATTACTAATGGTACGGACTATATCATCCCCATAGACATGTTTTATTGTTTACTTGTCTGTAAGGGGCGAGGGGCTTCCCGTCCAAAATAAAATTTAGATTGGATAGTACTCCATTTAAGGATAGTCTCTACACCTTCAAACAATTAAGTATTATTTGCTTGGCTCGGTATTACCCTTATTTTTTAATGTAAGGGTTTCACCGAATTCACCTCGTTTTTCAACCAAAATTTCTTCTGGAAGCTGCTATTTTTTTATCATACTAACATATGATAAATCGTCTACAGTCGATTGCTCTACCTCTGAGCTACACCGGAATAATATCCTACTAGGAAAGGGGAAGAAAGACTGTGAGGAACATCTCGCAGGTCGCGCAGGCGACCGAGAGAAACGAATTGCGAGCACGCAATATCGTGGGTTCCGAGCAGGCTTTCTTTCACTTTCATTTGTAAGGAACTCTGTTATCATAGCAAATATGTATATAAAAGTGAAGATAATAGCCGGAGCACGAAAAGAACTAGTAGAAAAGGTCTCAGATGATCATTATAATATTTCTGTAAAACAAAAAGCAGAAAATAATAATGCAAACACCAGACTCCTAGAAATCATGCATAAAGAGTATCCAAACTCCATAATTCGCTTAATATCTGGCCACCATTCACCAAGTAAGATCATAAGTATCGATGCACATTAGGAAATCTTTTGTTATAATACAAGTATATGAAAATAAACATAAAAACAACAACAATTAGTTTGACACCGGCTATTAGTGATTATGTTGAAAAGCATGTTGAGACAATAAAAAAGTTTTTACAAGATGATCCTACTGCTCAGTGTGATATTGAGCTTGCAAAGACAACCAATCACCATAAACATGGAGATATTTTTAAGGCTGAAATTCACATAGTTGCAAAGGATCAGAATATCTATTCAAGTGTAGAAAAAGAGGATTTATACATGGCTATAGATGAAGCTAGAGATGAAGTAGTAAGGAAATTAAAATCAGAAAAAGATAAAAAAAGATCACTCAGTCGTGAAGGTGGAGCAGAAGTGAAAAATATTATTAAAGGTCTTTAAAATAAATAATTAATAAATAAAATGCCGGCATTTTTTAAACAAAGAGTAAATCAATGGTTATGTATAGCACTAATTGGCCTTATGTGTTTCTGGATGACACTTTATTATGTTACAAATAAAGCGGAAGCAATAGGAGAAAGTTTTGCCAATTCTAATCGTCTTAATTTGGATAATTAATCTCTGTTTTTCCTTCTGGTATCACTTTTTCTATTATTAATTTTCCATCTTCAAAACTCGCTTTAGTTATTTTTATTCTGGTCTTTACACCATTTTCTTCAGTAAAGAAAAAGGCAGAAGGCCAGCCGTGATA
>CALRCS010000006.1 GCA_943354625.1 Candidatus Nomurabacteria bacterium
GAAGAGATCGCTTAAAGAAAAAGTTATCCATCATATATTTCTTAACTCTAGTATTGTATTAAAAGAAGAAGAAAACTAGCTAAAAACTAATCAAAAAAGCCACGCAAATTGGGTATTATGCCCCAATCTCCTTTTTCCCCGGCTGGAAGACAAGGACGTTTCGGCCTGCTCGAAGCAAGCGTTCAACGTCCAGTATCATCTCCCGCCCTTGAGGTTGCTCTACCGTTACCGGAAAGAGTCTCCCAGGAACAGAAATGATTGGCGCACCACCAAAAAACTGCGAGAGTCTTTCGGCTTCTAAAGTGGCACTCATGAGCACCACTTTGAAACTGGCATCCTGCAACAAACGCTTCTTCACCCAAGCCACAAGTATCTCCAAATTGAGATTCCACTCGTGAACTTCGTCAAGAACGAGAACTTGATGATTCCCAGCACCCATCAGTTCCCGAACGAGCGCGAGCCCATCGGTAACAAACAGGCACCGAGTAAATCGACTATCCTCCCGCTCATAAGCAGTACGATAACCGATCGTATCACCAATCTCGCAACCATATGTACTTCCCCCATTTCTTTAGACACTATCCTTGTATTTGAATATTGTAACTTTCTTTAACTTTTAGCGCAAACTGAACTGGTGACATTTTGAGTGCTGTATGTATTCTAGAGTAGTTGTATTTGTATATAGTTTGATATATTTCGTATACTAGTTCTCCCAGAGTCTTGAATCTGCTAGGATCACTTAGATCAATCTTAAACTTGTCATAGAATGATTCTTGGTATCCATTCTCCCATGGACATCCAGGAGCTGATCTAGATATCTGGATTCCTACTGTATTCAATGCTTGTATGAATATATCTGAATCATATTCACTACCATTATCTGAATGGAATATGAGAGGTCTAGGATTGTTGTGTATAGCAGACATGAAAGCTGACAGTACCAACTGTGTAGCATGAGTAGTATATACAGCTAGTCCAACTATCTTTCTGGTAAACAGATCTTCTACCGTAGCTACATATACAAACTTTCCTTGAAATGGAATGTAGGTAAAGTCTGATACCCAGATATGGTTTTCATACTGAGGGAATGTTGTTAGTAGTAGGTTTGGATATACCACCTTGATATTCTTGGTCTTTTTCCATCTTTTACCTCTCCTACGATATGCTTTAATACCAAAGAGCTTCATAACCCTTTCAATCGGTTTATGGTTTCGCTTAAGATGAAGTGCAATACGAGGTGATCCATATGATGGATGTTCTCTTAGAACAGTTTCTATATCACATTTTAGTATCCAGTCTTTGTCTGGTTTCTTCTGTCTGTAATACAAACTACTTCTAGAAACACCCAACTCTCTGGCCCTGAGAGTTTTAGACTTAGTTATCACTTCTTTTTTTGGGTTTCTGAAAGCTTAAGAGTAATATCACCAATTAATTGTTTAAGTTGATCATTTTCTCTTTTGAGTTTGATTATTTCTCCTAAACTTGGTTGTCCTTCTACCTTACGAGCTATCCATGTAGATATGGTAGATTCTGGTATACCATGATCCTTTGCTGCTTGTACTATGGTTACTCCTTCATTCTTTATCCTATTGATTATCTGCTCCCTTATTTCAGGAGCTATTTTATTATATTTCATATTACTTATATATTAATTAGTTCTATTAATTATACAAGTTTGGTGTATTAAATTTGGGGGGAGGGCCAGTTCAATATAGAAAGAAAAATAAAATTTGCAACCTCCTCTATTTTTGTTGCTGTTTTTATATTTAAACTCATTGTGTGCATTATAGCAGAATTTTTTGGCGGAGGCGGGAGGATTTGAACCTCCGATACTTTTTCAAGTATGCCGCTTTTCGAGAGCGGTGATTTCAACCACTCACCCACGCCTCCATATAGTAGGTGAAATATAGCATCCTTTTATGATATAATAAACTTATTATGATGAATAATTTTACAAATTTTATGAGTTCTGGGCCGTTTGTAGGTGCAGGTTTTAGTCTTTTTCCTTTATTCGCTTTAGGCTCAATATTATTTATGATTCTTTTTGTTGCGATAATAGTTTTAAAAGGCTATGCATTATGGACGGCAGCTCAAAGAAATGAAAAGGGCTGGTTTATTGCTTTACTTATTATAAATTCAATAGGAATTCTTGAATTAGTTTATTTGTATTTCATTGTTGAGAAAGGGAATAATAAAAAGTAGCTCTGTCTGTCAAAACTAATATGGTAAAATATTAGAGGACTTTGAACAAATGTTGAGGATTTTATTATGAATATGTACATTGAGAAGATTCGGAAGTGGTTTATTCAAGAGACTGTTTCACTGAAAGAGGCTCTCACAGAAGTAGAATGGTTATCTATAAATACTTACACGTATTTTATAGTTCAAGCAATAGGTGTGACTTTCTTTGTCTGGATTTTATCCACACAAATATTATCTAATTCACCCAGAACGTGGGTAAATTTTTGGACAATCATGGGTATGATTGTGTCGCGGTATTTGATTGGTATGTGGTTTGTAACGGTATGGAGACATAGGTATTTCTCACATAGATCGTTTAGACTCCACCCAAGATTGCTGTGGTTAGAACCTACGATAGCGTTTATTTGTGGTACCGATGTCCAGAGAGGTGTAGCGGACTGGGCTGCAACACACATAAAACATCACAAATATTCTGATAAGAAAGAAGATTCACATAGTTGCAAACAGAAGGGATTGGCATGGTGTCATCTACTTTGGGTTTTGAAAAAAGATGAAGGGATTGACTGGGCTCTTATCCCATACATGAGAAAGGTAAAAGGTATTGTGTGGGTGGAGTGTCATCAATGGGTGGCGATAATCTCTGGTGGAGCAGTTTTCTCTTTGATCGGGTGTTATTTTGGTGTTAGTGGCTACCACTCATTTATCATAAACTTTCTTTTCTCTCTATGTGCGTATTTCACATCGATTACTATACTTTGGCACGCTACCTCTCTGATTAATTCAGCAATGCACCTTGTTGGAGAACAGAGATACGATACAGGCGACGAGAGTAGAAATAATCTTTTCTGTGCACTCCTCACTCTAGGTGAAGGTTGGCATAATAATCATCATTGGGCTTTCCCATCGCTTTCGACTTCTCAAAAGTATCCAGGGCGAATAAAAGTGAAAGCATCAGAGTTGTATTGGCAGGGAGTAACAAGATTCGAAAAATGCGTTGATATGTCCGGTATTTCTATCTGGATATTTATCAAATTCGGAATTTGTAGGCCCATCTGAAAATCAACATTGCAAAACACACCCTCAAGCACTCGTTGCTTGGGGTTTTGCGTTTAGTTATTTCTTGCTGGATCTATCACCTCTTTTGGATCAAAATATTCTTTTAACATGCCAGAATATTGATTTAGGCGAATACCGTCAATATCAGCTCTATTCATTTCTAAATAAGTAGGGAAGTATCTGAGATCCAAATCCATACCGACTCCATAAAACACATTGAACCCTTTTGATAGTAGGTATTCTTTTCTCTGATCTTCTTCTCTGAAAATTTGTCCGAAAGGACCGATGAAAATAGTAGTAGTTCCGACGAAAGGCTTTACCTCCCTATCCCATTTATCGGCATCATATTTTAATTGATCTAAAGTGATAGTATTTTCCTTAAATATGGGGTCGTGTGAATAGCTATGACTTGCAAATTGCCATCCACTTTCTTTTAATTTTCTTACTATCTTTGTAATATCTTGAATGTCTTTTTCACGCCCAATATAGTTCCTAATATTTGTTCTATACCCAAGTACTCCATCAAAACCTGTTTCAGCGATAATTCCTTTTGCCCCATGAAATGAAAAATCTGGATGTAGTGCTACGAAATCATCAATAATTGGAACGACGTCACCATCTCGAGTCACAACAGTCTGACCATTGGGAGTAATAACTTCTGTAGCAACATTTCCCGCATTATCAAGTACAAGTCTGCGGGCAAAGCCCATATGATCCCTATCTGTCTGATAGTTTACATCATCAATTGAAAGAATCATGGGCTTCTTACCTTCAGGAAGCATCAGCCCCTTTCTAGTCATGTTTCCATTTATATCAAGAGAATATAGTAATTCTGAGTTAATTAAAATGAAATTATTTTCATAAAGTTTTGGCAAAATCTTTTTAAATTCACTTCGCGTGACCATGTAGTCTTTAAAGGATTGACCACCATCAATACCACTGAAAGCAAGTTCTGGATAAATAATTAGGCTATGAAAAAAAATATGGTAAATTTTTCCAGTATAAGAAACTAGATTTTCTGGGGGAGTATATACCTTTGGGGTTGGCTTTGTTTTTTCACGGAGATTTATGATAATTAAAAGTAAAGCCAAAAAACCACAAAGTATAATGATTGTTTTATACAGTTTCTCAATGTTTTTTATGTGCTTTAGTTTGGACATAGCTACATCATAATACATTTAGTGCGCCACTGTAAGTGCCTCTATTTCAGAAAACCCTTTTTCTATAAGTACTTTTCTGGCTTCTAGGATGGTACTACCTGTAGTTGTTACATCATCTACTATAATAATTTTTGTATTCTTATCTATATTACCATCAATAACTTCAAATATACTTTTTGTATTTTCTATTCTCTCATTTCTATTTTTAAATGTTTGTTTATCTATATTTTTATTCCTAATTAATAAATCAAAATTTTTTGAAAATTGTTTTTCTACGTCCAATCTAATTATTTCATCTATTATTAATTCACATTGATTGAATCCGCGCTCTCTATATCGTTTTTTTGAAAGGGGTATGGGGATAAGGACCAATTCGCCTTTTTGCTTTAATAATTCAGAATGTAAAGCAAAACCAGCACATTCTATTGCATGTTTATTTTTTTTATATTTAATTTGCCATATAAGTTCACGCGTTAAAGGATATTTATACGAAAAAAGTGAAGAAATAAAAGGGAATTCTGCGGGAGTGGCCCTTTTTGCATTTTTTAGAAAATTAATAGGAGAAATACCACGAAGCTCGACCTCTTCTTTTGATGGAGGAAATATGAAATCAATAATATGATCGAGAAAGTTTTGCATGGTATTATTCTACACTATGATATAATAAATACATGGATTTTTTAAACAATATTTTTTCTTCTGCAACGTCTTTTCTTTTTTCAAAAAGAGGGCAGAGTGTGATAGGTGTTGATATTGGTTCTTCAGCTATAAAAATCGTTCAAATAAAAAAGAAACGCGGGCGAGCAGTACTCGAGACTTACGGAGAGCTTGCTCTAGGGCCATATGCAGGTACCGAGGTTGGTAGATCGACGAATCTTCCAAAGGAAAAGTTGGCTGAAGCACTCAGAGATATTTTGAAGGAGGCAAAAACAACTACAATGCAATCTGGCATAGCTCTTCCGCTTTCTTCTAGTTTGATTAGTTTTATAACTATTCCACCTGTTGAAGAAAAACAATTAGCAGAGGTAATCTCACTAGAAGCCCGAAAATATATCCCAGTTCCAATGAATGAGATTATGTTGGATTATTCTATTATTCCTCAGGAAGATTCTCCTACTGATGATTTAGACGTACAATCAGCAA
The DNA here is from genome assembly GCA_943354625.1 of Candidatus Nomurabacteria bacterium. Lineage (GTDB taxonomy): Bacteria > Patescibacteriota > Minisyncoccia > Phycocordibacterales > PALSA-1337 > CAIOGI01. Next base: position 5,562 of record CALRCS010000006.1, read on the forward strand.
AATCTACAGGAAAACACCCACAGGATGTCTTAGTTATTGCTATTCATAATGAATATATAAATAACTACCAGGCTATTGCTACTGCCGTAGGACTGCAACCCTCTTTTTATGAAATGGAATTGTTTAGTTCTGTCCGTGCTGTGGTTGATCAAGGTATACAGTCTGTAGTCGTCATTGATATGGGCGCACAAGCAACAAAGTTATACATAGTTGAAAGGGGAATTTTACGTGCATCTCATATTATAAATAGGGGTTCTCAGGATATTACCCTTGCAATATCAAAAGCTTTGGCTCTGACCGTTGTTGAAGCCGAAAATCTAAAGAGATCATTTGGTTTAAGTGGCGGGCCTGAATACAAAGAGCTCACTGAAGTTATAACTGTAAATCTAGATTATATATTTTATGAATCAAATGCTTCCATTTTAAATTATCAGAAGAAATATAAGAAAAATGTTAGTAAAATAATCCTTACTGGAGGTGGTGTATTGTTAAAAGGCTTTACTGACTTGGCAAAGATCAGTTTTCAGACAGAAGTTGTATATGCAAATCCATTTGGTAAGCTCGAAACACCAGCTTTTCTCGCAGAACAGTTTTCTGTTGCTGGTCCTGAGTTTGCCGTAGCGATAGGGTGTGCATTACGTAGGTTGTCTGAAATAGATTAATCAATTATAATAAACTCAATGGATACTAAATTTCAAACTTCGTTCATTCCAAAAAATCCAATCTTGGTGGATAAATCAACTACTAGGTATGGCGGAGGCTCTAGTGTTTTTACTTTAATTTCAATAATCATATTCACCCTTTCTGTTGCAGGCGCAGCTTTTTCATTTATTTGGAATCAAATATTAACTAAGAACCAGAAAAGTTATCGCGAAGAATTAATAAAGGCTAAAGAAAATTTTAATACCGTTTTAATTGATGATCTTATAAAAGCAGAAGCAAAAATCAATATAAGTAAACAATTACTAAAGAAACACTTAGCTGTATCTGAAGTGTTTGATATAATCAACCGCCTAACAAGTGATGGAATACGTTTTGATTCTTTTGACTTCTCATCTAGTGGAATAGCAACTGATGGTCTAAAAATCACAATGAAAGGTTATGGTAATAATCTCAGTGCTGTAGCTTGGCAGTCTGATGTATTGGGACAATCTGAAACATATGGTAAAAACGTGACTCTCATCAATCCAATTTTGACGGATTTGATACTAGATACGAGTGGAAAGGTGGCATTCACTTTTTCAGCTATGCTTAAATCAAGTGATGTTAGTTATGAAAATGCCTTTCCAAAAGCAAGTGTAGATAACCCAACACCATAAATATATGAATAGAAATGCAACACCATTAATTTTAATAGTTCTATCACTCGGTATTTATTTTACATTTACTCGATTACAAATAGAGCAGTCAAAGACTATAGGTATGGTAAATGATCAGTATAAGAAGGCAATTGAGGATTCAAAAACTTTAATTATCAAGAGGGATAGTATCTTAGCTACATACAATAAGATTTCACCAGAAGACCAGCTTCGTTTGGGAAAGATGGTTCCTGATAATGTTGACAATGTCCGTTTGGTCATAGATGTAAATGGTGTAGCATCACGTCATGGAATATCCATAAAAAATGTAAAAACTTCCACAACAAAGGATCAAGTTTCTTCATCAAATAATCCAAATAATCCAGGCGCTACAAATGTAGCGGGTCCTGGTGGAAATGATTACGATACAGTGACTCTTTCTTTTGATACAACTGGTGGCTATCGGGTTTTTCAGGATTTCTTAAAGGATCTTGAGTCGAGTTTGCGTATTTTGGAAATTTCAAAGATAAGTTTGAAGGCAAATGATACAAGTAATTATGATTATAGCCTTGAAATTAAGACGTATTGGCTAAAAAAATAATATATGCAAAAAAACACACCAACAACAAGTACATTTGTAGCTCTAATCGTCATCGTGGTAGTGGCTTTATTACTCTTCTTTTATTATAAAGGAAATCCAACAGATAATATTGATTCTTCTTTATCTACAAATGTCTCACCAGAAGCAATTCAGGTGACAGCAGAGAGTGAGAGTGTTCTAGCTTTATTAAATAAGATCAATAATCTAGTTATAGATGATCTCTTCTTCAAGAGTAGTGTATATATGTCTTTGGTGGATTATTCCATTGATATACCTCAGTTAAGTGTTGGTCGAGCGAATCCATTCGCTTCCCAGTATGGTACTGTGGTGCCAAAAGTCACAAAAGTACCTAAGCCGGGACCATAATACTAAATAATATGAGTGTAATAGATATTCTTTTAAACAAAAATCTTATAAAGAAAGATGATCTTCAAGAGATTAGAAAATTAATTTCAACAGGGGAGTCTCTAAATTCCATTTTGGTTAGTAAAGGGGTTAATCCTTCAGATATTCTTACTGCCCAAGGTGAATTTTTAAATATCCCTGTAAGAAGTTTGGGAGATACAGTCGTGCCAACAGAAATTCTAGATTATATTCCAGAGGAATCTGCTATTCATTATCAATTCGTGCCTATTGGGTTGAGTGATGGAACTCTTGATGTTGGTATAGTCGATCCAGACAATATTGAAGCTAGAGATGCGATAAATTTTATTGCTGCAAAGAGTAATGTTCCATATAGAGTATTTCTTATAACCTCAGATGATTATCAGAAAATAATAGAATCATATAAAGGTATTGGAGGAGAAGTTTCTAAGGCTCTTACCGAAATTGAATCAGTCATTTCTGCCGATAAATCTGATACAGCTGATATAAAAAATAGTAAAACTGATAAGAGAACAGAATCAGTTATAGTAGAAGATGCTCCTGTTGTAAAAATTGTTGCGACTATAGTTAGATATGCAACTGAAGGTAATGCTTCTGATGTGCACATAGAACATATGCGTGAAAAAGTAAGAGTTCGTTTTCGTGTTGATGGAGTTCTAAACACTAGTCTTGTATTACCAATACAGGTTCATAATGCTGTAGTTGCTCGTATAAAAGTATTGTGCAATATGAAACTCGATGAAAAGAGAAAACCTCAAGACGGTAGATTTTCTGCGCGAATTGATGGAAGAAAAATTGATTTTCGAGTATCAACATTTCCAGCATTTTATGGTGAGAAGGTGGTTATGCGTATTCTGGATCAAGAAAAGGGGGTAAAAAATATTAGTGATATGGGTCTTACCCAGAAAAATCTTGATTTATTCAAGGAGGCAATACAAAGACCATATGGACTAATACTTATTACTGGCCCTACTGGTTCAGGAAAGTCTACGACTCTATATTCTATGCTAAATGAAGTTGATCGAGAAAGTTTCAATGTGCTTTCTCTAGAAGATCCTATTGAATACAATATGGATGGGGTAAGTCAGTCACAAGTCCATCCTGAAATTGGTTATACCTTTGCTTCTGGACTTCGTACAACACTTCGTCAGGACCCTGATATCATAATGGTCGGTGAGATTCGAGATAAAGAAACTGCGCAGCTTGCTGTGCAAGCTGCGCTTACCGGCCACCTTGTATTCTCAACTCTCCACACAAATAACTCTGCAGGTGTTATTCCTCGTCTTATAGACATGGGAGTTGATCCCTACCTTATTGCCCCAACCTTGATTCTTGCTATTGCCCAAAGATTGGTTTCAACACTTCCACCAGGAGCAGGAAGACCTATACCAGTTGAGGGAAGTATAAAATTAATTATTGAAAAACAATTCTCAGATCTTCCAGAACAGTACAAAAAGACTTTACCTTTTTCAGATACTGTTTATGGAATAGAACCAACACCAGAATTTCCAAAGGGAACTCGTGGTCGTATGGCTGTATTTGAGGTATTTAAGATGGATAAAGAGATTGAGGGTGTAATCTTGAATAATCCTACTGAATTAGGGATAAGTCATCTACTTCGTCAGAAAGGATTACTTACAATGAAGGAAGATGCAATATTAAAAGCCTTTCAAAGGAAGATTCCTTTTGAAGAGGTAAATAAACTTTAATTTTTTATGATATAATATATCCATGAAACCACTTTCTATACTTTTCGTTGATGATGATAAGTTTTTGTTGGATATGTATACTTTGAAATTTTCAAAAAATAATTTCACTGTAAATACAGCCCAAAATCCCGATGAAGCATTAAAAATCATTCGTGAGGGCGTGGAGCCAGATATTTTGCTTCTAGATATCGTTATGCCCGGAATGAGCGGTCTAGATCTTCTCGGTATATTGAGAAAAGAAAATTTGATAAAAAAGACCGTAGTAATAATGCTTACGAATCAAGGTTTGCCAGATGATGTGGCTAAGTCAAAGAAATTAAACGTGGATGGGTATATAATAAAGGCTACTACGATTCCGTCTGAAGTTTTGACGGAGGTTAAGAAGATTTATGATAATACAAAGAAAGTTTAACAAATAATAAATATATTTATGGATTATAAAAAAGAGATAGAACAACTTGTAAGTGTCGTGATAAACGAAGGGGCATCAGATTTACATTTATCTGAAGGTCGAAACCCAGTTATTCGTGTATCTGGAAATCTCATACCTTTAGTAAAGAAGATTCCTATTTCTCTTATGGACATGAAGGGATTCATAAATGAATTCTTAAGTGATTCAAATAAAGTCTTACTCGAAAGGGATCGTGATGTAGACTTTTCATATAGTCTTTCGAATGCTCGTTTCCGTGGAAATGCTTATTATCGTCAAGCCACATTATCTATTGCTCTACGACTTATTCCAAAACAAATAAAGACTCTAGCAGAGTTAAACCTCCCACCAATACTTGAGTCTTTTACTCGTAAACAACAAGGATTTTTTCTCTGTGTAGGACCCATTGGTCAGGGAAAGTCTACAACTCTAGCTGCTTTGATTGAAATCATAAATCAAACAAGAAATGAACACATAATCACTATTGAAGATCCTATAGAGTATATTTATGAATCAAAGAAATCAATGATTGATCAGAGAGAGGTTCGTATTGATACACCAGATTTTAAAAATGCTCTTATCGCAATGTTTAGACAGGACATAGACGTCGCACTCGTAGGTGAGATGCGTGATCCAGAGACTATTTCTACAGCAGTTACAGCTGCTGAGACAGGACATCTTGTATTTTCAACACTTCACACAAACAATGCTGCTCAGACAATAAACCGTATCATTGACTCATTCCCATCATCACAACAGGATCAGATACGAGTTCAGATTGCTGGTAGTATGACTGGTATCTTTTCTCAAAGACTTATACCAAGAATCTCTGGTGGACTCGTCCCTGCATATGAATTACTCATAAACAATGCTGCGGTTGCAAACCTCATTCGTGAAAAAAGAATACATGAATTAAATTCTGTTATTGAGACAAGCTCTGGTGAAGGTATGATAGACATGAACCGTTCACTAGCAGAACTTGTTAGAAAGGGTGAGATCACAGTCGAGAATGCGTATGTGAATTCATTGAATCCCAAAAATCTTGAACGAATGATATAATAATATATATAATTTATGCTTTTTAATTATCAATCCATAGACCAAGCAGGGGCTCGCAAAGCGGGATCAATCGACGCTGTAAATGTTGATATCGCTATTTCCTCTCTACAGAGAAGAGGTTTTGTTATTACTTCTATACATGAAGCAGGTAAGAAAGCCGGTTTACTCGGAATGAATTTATCATGGTTTGATAAAGTATCAAATAAAGACGTGGTGATCCTTTCTCGACAGCTAGCTACTCTCTTTGAAGCCCAGGTTTCTGCTCTCCGTATCTTCAGACTTTTAGGAGCAGAAAGTGAAAATAGATTTCTTGGATTAAAATTGATTCAGATTTCTGATGATCTTCAAGCTGGAGATTCTATTTCATCCGCTCTTAGCAAGCACCCAAAAGTATTTTCTGAATTTTATATTAGTATGGTAAAGGCTGGAGAGGAATCAGGTAAATTAAACGATACTTTTGAGTATCTCGCAGATTATCTAGATCGTACTTACGAACTTGTCACAAAAGCAAAAGGTGCGCTTATTTATCCTGCATTCGTTATCATGACTTTTATTACAGTTATGATTCTTATGTTTACAATTGTTATACCAAAGATCAGTGCTATTCTAGTCGATTCTGGACAAGAGATTCCAATATACACAAAAATCGTTTTAGGAATTAGTAATTTTCTTGTAGATTACGGTTTTATATTACTAGGTGTAGTTATTTTTGGAGGATTTTTCTTAGTGAGATTTATTCGTACGAAAGCTGGAACCGTAATATTCGATCAGTTCAAGCTAAGCATCCCTTATCTCAGCAATCTATATAGAAAGCTCTATTGGTCTCGTCTTTCTGACAATATGAACACTATGCTTGTTTCTGGAATTCCTATGATACGTTCTCTAGAACTTACATCTTCTGTTATAAATAACACTGTTTACAAAAAGATTCTTGCAGATGCAGTAGAGTCAGTAAAAGCTGGAAAGACAGTATCAGAATCTCTTTCAGGGAACGGGGAAATACCAGGTATTATGATTCAAATGATGAAAGTTGGAGAAGAGTCAGGAGAGCTCGGTAGTATTCTAAAGACTCTAGCCAAGTTCTATTCTCGAGAGGTTACTACAGCTGTGGATGCTCTTGTGGGACTCATAGAGCCACTCATGATCGTACTTCTAGGTGCTGGTGTGGCAATACTTCTAGCTTCAGTTCTTATCCCTATTTATAACGTTGCTAGTGCGCAGTAGTAGGCGTAAAAGATATAAAGTATACTGGACTTTACTTTAAATCGGATATAAAGTATACTCTACTATACAATAATATGATAAAAATACCCACAATCTTGTATAAAAGAAGGATATTAGAGCAAATAACGCCCTATATATTTACCGATGATATTATAGTACTTCACGGGGCAAGACAAGTGGGGAAAACTCATATCTTGTATTATTTAGCAAAAATTGTTCAAGAAAAAGGAGAATTGGCTCATTTTATTGATCTTGAGGATGGTCGGTTAAAAGAAATTTTAGATAAAGGAACTGAATCATTTATTTCGTATTTAAAAGAAGAAGGACTCATATCTCAAAATAAATTATTTGTTTTTATAGACGAAATTCAGTATTTAGAAAATCCCTCATCATTTCTCAAGATTATTGCAGATCATCATAAAAATATTAAATTATTTGTCTCTGGTTCATCTAGTTTTAATATTAAGAGTAAATTCAAAGATTCTCTTGTTGGAAGAACAGTAAATTTTGATATCTTTAATTTGTCATTTGAAGAGTTTCTTTTATTTAAGGATTACCACATAAATTTTAATGAGGTTTATACTACAAAAAAAATAGAAGAATTGGTTGAATTATATGAAGAATATATAAAATATGGTGGTTATCCCAAAATAGTTCTAACTCCTGAAGTAGATAAAAAAAGTAAGTACATAAATCAAATAATAGACACATATGTCAAAAAAGATGTGAGAGACTTGGCTGAGATAAATGATATAGATAAATTTAATCGTTTATTAGAGACCCTTGCATCACAGAGTGGTAAATTATTGAATATAACTGAATTAGCAAATACTATTAATATATCTAGAATTACATTAGAAAAGTATTTATTTATATTGGAAGAAACTTATATTATAAAACTCGTAAGGCCTTATAGTGAGAATAAAAGAAAGGAACTCTTTAAAACTCCAAAAGTCTTCTTTTTTGATACTGGACTTATGAATATATTGTGGCTTAAGGAATTTCCTAAAGAAATACTAGGTGAGATTTTCGAGACTAGTATTTTTTCAGAACTTATTAAAAGATATGGCCTACAAGCTGTCTATTTTTGGAGGAACACAGATCAAAGAGAAATTGATTTTATACTTAAGGATAAGAATGTTTTATTACCTATAGAAGCAAAACTAAACTTTGCTAGGGTTGATGTTTCTGCAATGAAATATTTTTCTGAGGAGTATAATATTAATAAATATAAGACCGTAGCTTTGTACGGATCAAAAGGAGATAAGTCTGATTTGGTGTACCCTTGGGAAATATAAGCTTTCTGTATGAAATACCTGTTATTTGACTAAATATGAGGTTATCCACACAGTGTTTACTTATTTACTTTGGTTTTGGTATACTTATCTCATAAGTTAATTATTAAAAGTTTTATTATTTAGTTAATCAATTTCGTTATGAAGAAAACATATTTACAAAAAGGATTTACATTGATTGAGTTACTAGTAGTTATCGCTATTATTGGAATTCTTTCATCAGTGGTGTTGGCGAGTTTGAGTACAGCAAGAAGTAAAGGTAAAGCAGCAGCTGTAAAAGCTGGAATGACAAGTCTTAGAACTCAAGTTGAAATAGTTTCAAATGGAGCTGGTTATGGTGCACCAACAGGTGGTACTGGTGCTGGGGCTACAGGAGCTTGTACAGGTAATGTTTTGGGTGATAATACAGTTACAAAGATAATTACATCAATAAATAATAGTGCAGCTCCAGCTGCAGTGTATTGTTCTGCAGATTCAGCGACAGCTGCTACTGCTTGGTCGGCAGCAATTATTTTACCCGATGCAACAGGAACTATTTGTGTTGATAGTTCTGGAGCAGCTAGAAGTACTGTTCTTTCAAGTATTACTACTTCGGTGCAGAATAATGGAGTTTGTATATAGATAAGTTATCTAAATTAATTAGTTTAAAAAACTTCCACCAAATAGGTGGGTTTTTTAATTTAAAATGATACTCTGTATCAATTTTTCAAATAATAAAGATTCTGTGTTATAATATTAGGTATATATTAATATTAATTAATTATGAAAAAAATAAATTTTAAAAAAGGATTTACATTGATTGAGTTGCTAGTGGTCATAGCAATTATTGGAATTCTTTCATCGGTAGTGTTGGCGAGTTTGAGTACAGCAAGGACTAAGGCAAAGATTTCAGCTTATAGTACTGAAATGGATTCAGTAAGAAAACAAGCAGAGCTGTTTTATAGTAATGGAAATACTTACACAGGTTTATTTGTTGTAGCTGGTACAGAGGTTGTGTCATCAGCCGATGCGTCAGTTCAAAATCTTCTAACAGCACTTCTTGCAAAGTCTGCTGACGGAAAGCTATACGGTACAGTTTCTGCTAGTGGTTATTCTTTATACGGACGAATCCCAGCTACAACTACAGACAGCCTAGCTGCTTCTCAGATATGGTGTATAGATAATCTCGGTAAGTCAGGAAATCCTAGTGCAGAGGCTACAGTAGAACAATTCACTACTACTGCAGCAACACAGTGTTGGTAGGTTTTTATAAAATCTGATCACAAAACTCCTCACTCAATGTGGGGAGTTTTGTTTATTCTTCCTATATTATGTTAATATATATTATAATTAACATATTAAATTATGAGTAAAATAAATTTGAAAAATGGGTTTACTTTAATCGAGCTTCTCGTAGTTATTTCTATCATCGGTCTTCTATCCTCAATAGTTTTAGCATCATTAAGTACAACTAGAGTAAAGGCTGCTGATTCTGCAATTGTCGGTGATGTTCATGGTATACGAACTTCCGCTGAACTTGAACAGGATAATTTGGGAGGGAGATACAATTCAACGGGAAGTGAGATTTCTGGTCACAGTGTTTCAAATTTTACCACAGTTCCTTTAGATAAGGATAAAACAATATTTAGAAATCCAGAGATTTCAAGAGCTGTTACAGATATTATGAAAAATAATGGTGGTTTAGATGGATATTTAAATATGAGTGCGGATGGATCTAGTTATGCTATGACTTTCCCAATGAGGACTTCAGGTAATCATATATGTATAGATAGTAATGGAACTATAAAAATTCAGACAGTGGTAAATAATAATCCAATCTATACAGTACAATTATTAGGTAACCCTAGAAATATGGCTTATGCTTTGTTTATGTATAATAGGTTGTATTTTGCTAATTATGAACTTATAGAGGCTTATGTGAGCAGTGATTTGAGGGATATTCACCTTGACATGAAGTTACGCTCTGGAGTGCTTGCTGATAGTCATGATACCAGCTGTAACTAGTCTGTTTTTGTGAATCCGTGCTAAAATATAGTCATAATTAATGCACTTAAATTATGAGTAAAATAAATTTGAAAAATGGGTTTACTTTAATTGAACTTCTTGTAGTTATTTCTATCATCGGTTTATTGTCATCAATCGTATTAGCTACTATTAATACCGCTAGAGTTAGAGCATCTGACGCATCAATAATAGCAGAGGCCGTTGGGATAAAAGCATCTGCTGAAACTGAGTCTGATAATCTAGGAGGAAGATTTAATAATACTGGATCCGAACTCGCTAGATGGAGTACAACGGGTTCTGATGGGAATATTATTAATAAAGACGGGACAATATTTGGTAATAAGCGTATACGAGAAGCTATGGCTCATATAACAGCAACTAATGGTGGACAAAATGGTAATATAAATATGAATGCTGAAGGCACAGGATATGCTATAGTTTTTCCAGCAAAGACTCCTGGGAAATATATATGTATAGATAGTTCTGGAGTTAGTAAGGCTTACGTTTTGGTATCATATGGTCCATATCCTACTTATCCACCAAAATCTGTTTGCGATCCTAAATCTGGAACTTGTCCCACTCCATTTCTTCCTCCTTTTCAAAATACAGAAATACTTTCTGATGAACATGATGTAACATGTAATTAAAATATATGAATGAAGAAAGAGTAACATATTTTGGACAGACTGATTCCCGAAATAAAAAGGTTAAATTTGGCATTAAAGCCAAAGATCGTACCAAACATGTTTATGTTATTGGAAAAACAGGTATGGGAAAGTCTACATTACTAGAAAATATGGCTGTGCAAGATATTCAAAACGGGGAAGGTATGGCTTTCATAGATCCTCACGGAAAGACTGCAGAATTACTTCTTGAATATGTTCCAGAGCATAGAATGAAAGATGTGGTTTACTTTGCGCCTTTTGATACTGATTTCCCAATTTCTTTTAATGTATTGGAAAGTGTAGATCCGGGTAAAAGACATTTGGTTGTTTCTGGCCTTATGAGTACATTCAAAAAGATTTGGTTGGATGCTTGGTCTGCTAGAATGGAGTATATTTTAACAAATACTCTTTTAGCTCTTTTAGAATATCCAGAGGCAACCTTGCTCGGAGTAAATAGAATGCTTTCCGATAAAGAGTTTCGTAAACAAGTTATTTCTTATGTTACAGATCCTTCTGTAAAGGCATTTTGGGTACAAGAGTTTGCAAATTATACAGAAAGAATGGCTGCAGAAGCAGTCCCAGCTATTCAGAATAAGATCGGACAGTTTACTGCAAATGCTTTGATTAGAAATATGATAGGCCAGCCAAAATCTACTTTTGATTTGCGAAAAATGATGGACGAAGGAAAGATTCTTATCGTAAACCTTTCTAAGGGACGTATTGGTGAATCAAATGCAAATCTTCTCGGCGGAATGATTATTACAAAAATCTATCTCGCTGCTCTTTCTCGTGCTGATATACCAGATAGGGTATTGAAGACTTTACCAAACTTTTACCTTTTTGTGGATGAGTTCCAATCTTTTGCAAATGAAAGTTTTGCCGATATTCTTTCTGAGGCTAGAAAATATAAATTAAATCTCACAATAGCTCACCAGTATATAGAGCAAATGGAAGAAGAAGTGCGTAATGCTGTATTCGGAAACGTTGGTACTATGATTATATTTCGTGTTGGTGCTCTTGACGCAGAAGTTTTGGAAAAGGAATTTATGCCACAGTTTACCGCTGAGGATATAGTAAACCTTGGTATTTTTCAAATCTATCTGAAACTGATGATAGATGGGATAAGTTCTCCACCATTTTCTGCTACAACACTTCCTCCGATAGCTCTTCCAGAAAGTTCAAGTATGGAAAAAGTAATTGCCGAGTCTCGTAGACAATACGCTTGTAATAAAGTGGATGTTGAAAAGAAAATTGATGAATGGATGGCACCAATAAAGGCCCCAGTAAAACCAAAAGACCCAGTACAGATTCCTGTAGTGCCACGACCGATTACACCAGAGCCAATCGTGAAAGCTCCAATTATTCATACTCCAATTACTCGTGCCCCAATTACCCATACTCCAACTGTCCATGCCCCAATCGTGCACGCCCCAGTAGCCCCACCTTTTGTCGCTCCTGTGTCTGTTGCTCAACCACGTCCTGTGGAACAAAAACCAATTCCTCCAGTTCAGAGAAATGATCATGTTCAGAATCCCATAGTCCATGCGCAAAAACCAAAGACAGTTTCTCTAAGTTCGCTTGCTAGTATTCCAAAAAATAATAATCAAAAGGATGCAAACCCACAAAGAGTCAGTGAATTAAAGAGCGCACTCGCTTCTATCTTAGCTTCACAGCCCAACCCTCAAAAACCTCCAGAGAAGCCACCAATAGCCCGGGAAAAATATGAAATGAAAAAAGAAGTTCCAGAAGATGTACTTCGGAATGTACTTAAGGTAGAGTAAACTAATGGAGCCGAAAAAACAGAAGAAAATCCTCATATTTTCACTAGTATATTACCCACGATTTATCGGTGGGGCGGAAATTGCTATAAAAGAAATAACAGATCGAATTTCTTCAGAAGAAATAGAGTTTGATATGGTTACACTTCGTCTTGATTCTAATCTTCCAAAATTTGAGAAAATAGGGAATGTAAATGTCTATAGGGTTGGTTTTGCAAATCAACAAAAAAATTCAAGTGATTCTCTTTCATGGTATTTACATCTAAATAAATATTTTATGCCAGTGACAGCTTTGTTGAAAGCTCTGTCACTTCATAAGAAAAATAAGTATGACGCCATATGGTCTATGATGGCTACATACAACTCCTTTGCAGCAGTACTCTTTAAAATATTAAAACCAAAAGTTCCTTTTCTTCTATCCTTACAAGAAGGGGATCCAATTCCATATATAAAAAGACGCGCTCTACCAGTCTATCCACTTTTTAAAATGATTTTCACAAAAGCAAATTATATTCAGACACTCTCACAACATCTCGCTGATTGGGCTTTGGACATGAATGCAAAATGTCCTATTCTAGTTGTGCCAAATGCAGTTGATTTTGAATTATTCTCAAAAAGGAAATCACATACAGATCTCGAAATATTGAAACAACAATTAGGAAAGAAAATAGATGATATTTTTATTATAACTACATCAAGGTTGGTGGTAAAAAACGCTGTAGGAGATATCATATCTGCATTACAATATTTACCTGATAATGTGAAGTTTTTAATATTAGGAACAGGTTATCAAGAGATGGAATTAAAAGATCAAGTAAAAAGTTTGGGTCTAGAAAATAGAGTTAATTTTTTAGGATATGTTCCTCATAAAGAAATGCCACAATATTTACATATTTCTGATATTTTTATTAGACCATCTATTTCTGAAGGATTCGGAAATTCATATATAGAAGCGATGGCTACTGGAATCCCTGTTATTGCGACCCCCGTTGGTGGAATTGTTGATTTTTTGAAAGATGGAGAGACTGGACTTTTCTGTGAAGTCAATAATCCTAGAAGTGTAGCCCAAAAAGTTGAGAAACTTATTAAAGATAAAGAGTCACGGGATTTTATTATAAAGAATGCCATCGAAATGGTAAAAGAAAAGTATCAATGGGACCTCATTGCAAGTGACATGAAGAATAAGGTATTCTTAAAGATAATATGAAAATCCTTATTTCTACAGGAATATATCCGCCAGATATAGGTGGTCCGGCTCAATACGCTAGAAATCTCTATGAGACATGGAAAAAGCAGGGGCATGATGTAAAAGTCGCTGCATATAGATGGGAAAGGGCTTTCCCGACATTTCTTCGCCATTTTTTATTTCTTCTAAAGATTATTAGAAAAGGATGGAATGCGGACCTGATCATTGTGCTTGATACTTGGAGTGCCGCTGTTCCGACTATGTATGCGTGTAAAATGATGGGTAA
>CALRCS010000007.1 GCA_943354625.1 Candidatus Nomurabacteria bacterium
TGATTATTTTTTCACGGGATTCCTCTAGAAATCTTGTCTATAAAAAGCTATGGAATGATATGTATATAGAGTCCATGCATGGAATAGCGATCTCTATTTCTTTAAAGAAACGAAATAGGTTTTTTCCTAGATTGCTTTCAGATATGTGTATTTTGGGAGAAAAGACTGGAGGTCTTGGGCCAATGCTTGGACACTGCGGAAGGATCTTTGAGCAAGATATAGACAATTCCCTCAAGAGGTTTTCTTCTTTAGTAGAACCTATCTTGATGGTTTTTATGGGTCTTATTGTTGGATCCATCGCTCTATCCATAATTTTACCTGTATATGAAATTACAAATCATCTTTCAAAATAGCTTTTATAAAAAAGGATTTTTAACGGCTGAGATTATGCTGGCTTTTTCATTATTTATTCTCTTTACGATTTCCACATTCACGCTATTAGCTTCAATGCAAAGACTTAAGACATTGTCATTGAAGGAATTGGATAAAATGAAGGATTTTGTTTATAAAATGGATAACAGTATTGATTTGGCAATAGTACAATACGGGAATGACTCACAGGTATTATCAAATTATTTATTTACACTTTCTAAATCTGACTATGTAGAATCCTGGGGAAGGAATAGCTGTAATTCTAGGATAAATTTTGATCAGAATAAAATAAAATATTTTCCAAATGGTATTGATGTGGGAATTTCAAATGCCAGCACGGATATAGAGGTTCGGAATGGTATTGTTTATTTGACTGCGGATTCTGCTACTTTATCGAAACCAGATTTTTTTATAATTAATGCAAAAAATCCTGCAAACCCAGTAATAATTTCATCACTAAACACCGGTCCGGGAATTTCGGCTATAGAAATAGCTGGACCATATGCCTTCATGGCACAAGCTAGTACAGTAAACCAAATACAGATCATAGATATACACAATAGAAATGCTCCCCAATTAATCTCTCAGATAAAGTTACCTACACCAACGCCGACAACTACAGCGCCTTTTGCCACCTCAATTTTTTATTCAAAAGGATATGTATATTTGGGTACGGTAAAGTGGGTTGGGGCAGAATTTTCTATTATTGATATTTCAAATATTCATAGTCCTGTTGTGGTTGGACAATTTGAGACAAATACATTAATTAACGATATATATGTTAGAGGAAATAAAGCCTATCTTGCGAGTTCTGATGAGAAACAAATACGAATTTTGGACGTAAGTAATAAAAGTAACCCAATACTAATTGATTATTTTTCACCTACTGGTTGGCAGACACAAGAAGGAAAAACTCTAGATTTTTTTGAGGGTCATGTCGGCTTTGGTAGGACGGTCGGAGGTTTCAATGTTATAGCAAATCACGAAGCATTTATTTTCTCTACAACTACATATATCTCCTCAGATACAGCTGGCGGAGTATATGGAATGCTATTAAGACCGTCATTTAATTTTTTATTAACTCACCAGGGTGGCAAGGAATTTCAAGTATTTGATTCTACATTAAAGAATAAATTATTTGATATGCCTCTTGGAAGCCAGCCAGTAAAGATGGCATGTGATGGAGATAAAATATTTTTTGCAACAGGGAATGGTCTGGGTTTATCAATATTAGAATTGGGTGAATAAATATAAAAATATGAATAAAGCTTTCTCTCTAATAGAAATAATAGTTTATATAAGCCTACTCTCATTACTTTTGATTGGAGTTTTTTCATCAGTTTTAGGATCAGTATATATGGGTATGAATAATAAGAGTTTCACTGAAGGGGATTATGAAGAATTAATTAAAAACTTCCATGAATAAAGGATTTATTGCACTTACATTGGTTATAACTACCGCTAGTCTATTACTAGCTTTTACATATATGCAATCTATAGAAATTGCTTTGTTTTTTGATCAGACGAGATTGAAAGAATATAGATTAATAAATTATTACAATGCAGGAAGTTGTATTGATCAAGCAATATTAAATTTAGCTCATGATTATTTTTATGAAGTTTCCACACCTATTATAATTCCAGATTTTAATTGTGTTATCGATAGTGTAGAAAGTATTGGCGAGTTTAGGATAATTCACACTTACGGAAACTATAAAAATATAAAGATAAAACGAATGGCAAAAGTAAAGTTATATGACGATAGAGTTATGGTCGAATTATTAATTTAATTAAAATAAAAATATGAATAAAAATAAAAAAATAAAGAAGGGCTTTACGTTGATAGAAATTCTGGTGGTTATCGGTATTATTGCTGTGCTTTCTGCAGTCGTGCTTGTTGCTATAAATCCAGCAAGGCAGTTTAAACTTGCTCGAGATTCACAGAGGGTGGCGAATATCACAGCGATATTGAATGCTGTAGGCCAAAATACAGCAGAACATAAAGGAGTCTTTGATTGTACTGTCGTATTGCCAAGTACATCGAAAACTATATCTACAGTGACAGGTGGTGTTGATATAGCATCGTGTCTTGTCCCAACATACATATCCTCTCTACCTTTTGATCCATCAAAGGCTGGAGCCAAATTTACAAGTATTACAGACTATGACACAGGATACTCTATTTTTCAGGATGCAGATGGACGAATAAAAGTCACTGCAGAAGGGGAAATAAATACAGATATTTCTATGTCTAGATAATGGGAAAATGTGCCATTATAAGTGTTCCCTTTATCTACGATATAAGTGTTCCCTTAACTACAGAAAGTACGCTATAATAAACAGAATGAATGCTATTAAAAAACTTATAGTATTTTGTCTTATAGTTATTCTGATTACTTTTACTGTGAAGATTATAATGATTGGTTTGGATATGAAATCAGATGAACAGACTCAGATAACTGGGTCTGTTCCTGTTTCTAATAAGAATTTTACGCCGGAGGTGGATCCAAAAATTTTAATTAACGATGATGAAAAGCCTATTGTTATTCCAAAAGCTAAAAAGGTAGTCCCTAAACCATATATATCTGCTGAGTCATATTTAGTTGCAAATCTAGTCACAGGTGAGAAATATATTGATTTTAATTCAAATAAAGTATTCCCAATTGCTTCAGTAAGTAAATTATATACTGCACTTGTAGTACATCATCTTTTTGATTTAAATAAAGGTATCGTGATTACTCAAAGTATACTTGATTCTTACGGTGATGCTGGACACTTGATGCTTGGTGAAAAGTTTTTACCTGATGAATTACTGAACGTACTTCTTTTGGAATCTAGCAATGATGCTGCTGAAGCTTTTTCTGAATCATATGATATTTCTACAACTTCAAAAAAATTTATTGAACAAATGAATGGTTTTGCGCAAGAAATAGGTATGAATAATACACATTTCTCTGATCCATCAGGATTGAGTTCTTTGAATGTTTCAAATGTAGATGACTTATTTGTATTAGCTCAATATCTAAACAGATCAGAAAAAGAAATATTAGCAATTTCTAGAACAAAGGAAATAGATATTGCCACGACTACTGATCATGGTTCACATCACCTTGTTAATATAAATCCATTTTCAAATTACCCATCGTTTATAGGAGGAAAAACTGGTAGAACAAATGAAGCGAAGGAGGCTATGGTTTCTTTATTTAATCAAAAAGTAGGGAATATTGAATATCCTATAGCGGTAATTATTCTACGCTCTAATCTTGGTGAAAGGGAAATAAATACAGAAAAACTTTTGGGTATGTTTATGGATAAGATGATAAAGAAATAGGTATATATAGTTTCTGAATATATTCATCAAGCATTCTCTTTGTACTAAATTTATCCATTATCAATTTACGTGCGCTATTCATCCTTTCTTTCCATCTATTTGGATTATCATAATATTCAGGTACTATTGTATTTTCAAGTAAGGTTAATAGATTTTCTGTAATATCATCTTCTTTTTCACTATTTGTAACTTCCCATCCTAAAGCAGAAATATCTATTTCATCAATCCAGCCATCCTTTGTTGTTAGTGGCAGTACTCCATTTAGACAAGCTTTCATACCACTAGTTCCGCACGCTTCTCTACCAACTATAGGTGTATTTAGCCAAATATCACACCCAGAAACCATTAGTTTTGAGATTCTCATATCGTAACTTGGGATAAAGGCCAGCATTCCTTTTAACTCATTATTCATTAAATCATCTATCTTTTTTAAGAAATCATTTTTTTCTATATACGTTTCATTTAATGAACTAGAAAAAACTATTTGTATCTTTCTATTTGTTATATTAGCCAACTTCTTCAGCCTTTCTATATCACCTAGTATTGCTAGTGGTCTTTTGTATTCTACAAATCTCCGCGCCCAGCCTAAAAGTAGGGTATTTTCATCAAAAGATACATGGCTTTTTTCCTCTATTAACTTTATTAATTCTCTCTTTTTTTCTTTATGACTATAGAATTTTAGTGAATCCCATCGATCAAGATTTATTCCATTAGTTATGGATTCTATTTGATAATTCTTCCATAATTCATTTGCGGTTTTACCATGCAATTGACTAACAGCATTTACTTTTGAAGACATATTTAGCGCCAGATTTGTCATTGAAAACATTCCATTTTCACTATTTAGTCCGAGATTTATGAATTCTTCGGGGAAAATTGTCTTCATTATTGCTATATCAAACATCTCTTGTCCAGCTGAAACAAGTGTGTGGTTTGTAAAGACTACTTGTCTCTTTGCATATTTACATGCTTCATTGAACTCTATTTTACGATTTTTCATTTCTTGTTTTATGAGTTCATACAACATAAAAGCAGAATGACCTTCATTTAGATGATAGACTGATGGGTGAATATTTAATGCTTTTAGTACCTTCATTCCTCCTATACCTAGAATGATTTCTTGTTCCAATCTCAAATATCTATCTTCTACATAAAGTTCATCACAAATTTTCCAATCATCAGAACTATTTTCCTCAAGTTGTGTATCTAATAAATATAAATTTACTTTATTTTTCTTCCATTGCCATGCTTGAATGTAGATAGTACGTTTATCTATTTTAATTGGCAGTTTTAGTACACTACCATCAGATTTTTTTACCAAAGTTAAGCCAAGTTCAGGAGGAGTTTTCCTTTCACTAGAAGGTTCAGTTCCGTGCTCATCATTTTTATGATAAAAGAGCCCAAAAGCTATAGCGGGGAAGTTTTGACTTACCATTTCATTTATATAATCTCCCGCAAGTATTCCAAGTCCGCCTGCATAAAGTGGATCATGATCAAAAAGGGCATATTCAGCACAAAAGTACGCTACAGGTTTATCTTCGAAAGCATTGTATTGATTGTGTATATTTTTTAGTTTCATTTTTAAAAGGGCAATTATCTTACACTGTAGCTATTTATGACCCACGTTGTTCTGGTTGACCACCACGGATTTCATAGTACTTTGTTTTGTATTTTTCGATGGTTTCTTCAACCTCTTTATGTGGAATTTCTACTCTCAGTAGATCAATAGCATTTATGGTGTCATATATATCAAGTTTGTTTTCAAGTTTATACATTGCATCACGCCAAAGAATAGCTTTTTCATATTCTCTCCTATCCGTAGCTTCCTTTTCAAGTCTTTTCATCATATCCATAAAAGCAAAAT
Organism: Candidatus Nomurabacteria bacterium; assembly: GCA_943354625.1. Lineage (GTDB taxonomy): Bacteria > Patescibacteriota > Minisyncoccia > Phycocordibacterales > PALSA-1337 > CAIOGI01. The sequence goes on from CALRCS010000007.1 coordinate 5,568, forward strand.
AGACGCCTTCTTCTGATCCACCACGGCTAATAGTTCGATCTTTGAATGGAATACGCATAATAGATCCTTGTTCGGCCATCATTTGGCGTATTTTACCTGTTCTTTGCCAGTTAAATGAAGTAGCTATTATATGTTCATAAAAATCTCGTCCTTTGTTTAATTTGTCTTCGCCTAGATCTGGAATGAAGCGTAAAGTATCTAGAAGTCGAAAAGCTCCATCCTCTATCATTTCAACACTCCACCAGGGCTTTGCAGATGCCCACCAGAAATGATCTGAAGCGAGAGCAATATCCATTTTCTTTCGAACTTGGTCGTATCTCGAGTGATTTCTATCCATTGCATATACTTCGTTTAGTACCAAGTCAGTAAAAGCCCATTGCCATTTATGTATAGAATTTTCTGGGTCAGACCATGATAAAAACTGACTGCCACTATCAATATCCTGTTTACTTGAAGCCCATGTAGCTCTTGTTGGAATTACTTCTTTTATTTCTTTATAATATTTTTCAATATCTGAAATTTGATCAAATTCAATTTCAGGTGTCTCAAAGATTTCAAAAAGCATTTTCTCTAGCCCTGGTCTATGATGCCCAAAGGTCTCTATATCCATAGCTGTTACGATATAGTTATTACTTTTTAGATTGTCATGTATAGCCTCAAGTAATGTTTCTCGAGATCTAACTACTGCGCTCATTATGAGGTTACTAAGTCTTCTCTCACGAAAGAAAACATTAAGGTTTGTACCTTTGATTTTATTTATTTTACCATAGTCGACACGACCGACTTCACCGCCACAAGAAATTTCATCAAGAATAATCCATTTAAATCCTAATTTTTCAATGATAGGTATTATTTTTTCATCGTAAGCCATTTCTGGTGCAAAGAAACCTTGTGGTTTGTAGCCTTTACCTAGATAGAATTCTAAGGTTTCATTATTCAAAGTGATTTGTCTTATTATTTCTTCTTCATTTAGAAATGGTAGTAGAGCATGATACTTTGCTGATGAAGTAAATTCTATTCGACCATCTTCTGCCAACTCTCGAAGTTTTTTTAAAATATCCTGATGCCCGTATTTATCAAAAAGTTCAAGCAATGCACCATTTATGTTTAGTGTTAGGTGTATTTTTTTATTTTTTATTAAACCATCAATAATAGGTTGGTAGCATTGAACAGTTATAGCGCTCAATATATCAGGCTGTTGCTCTGCGGGTTGGTACATGTGTAGAAAGTTTGCCCATCTCATGTGTTTATTGAATTATTTTCTTGATTCTTTATTAAAATTGATCGCTTTTTTGAAAAGTTCTACGTATTCCTTTGCGGACTTTTGCCATGAAAAATTTGATAACATTGCTCGCTTTTGTATTCCTTTCCAATTGTCTTTGTATTTGTATGTTTCTATTGCTTGTACCATAGCCCCAAATAAAGCGCATTCATCGTATTTTTCAAATACAAATCCTGTGCCAGTCTTTGTCATTGGTGAGTATTGCTCAACACTATCAGCGAGACCTCCAGTTTTTCGTACAAGTGGCACTGCCCCGTATCTCATAGCTTCCATTTGGGTAAGACCACATGGCTCAAAGCGTGAAGGAATCATTATTATGTCTGCGCCTGCGTAAATAAGATGAGGAAGGGCAGTATCAAAAGATAAATGTGTAGAAACTTGTTTATACCTTTTATCTAGATCACCAAAGAATGATAAGAATCTAGATTCTCCTGTACCCAAAACAATAAGTTGGAATTTGAAGTTATTAAGTAGTGGCTCGATGATTTTTACTAATAGATCAAGACCTTTTTGTTCACTAAGTCTCGAGACTATAGCAAATATTGGTATATCAAGATTTTCTTCTAAATTAAATTTCCTTTGTAGGAATAGCTTGTTTTTTGCTCTTTCATTTATACTTTTTACTGAATATTTAAATTCAATATTTGGATTGGTACTTGGATCGTTTGATATATAGTCTATACCATTTAAAATACCAAAGACTCTGGAACGTCGTTCTTGTAAAATAGTATCAAGAAGTTCACCATATTCAGGAGTGGTAATTTCACGAGCGTAGTTTGGGGAGACTGTGTTTACGACATCAGCAAAACGTATACCCCTTCTCATAAAACTTGTCTTAAATAGTCGTGGATCAGAAATCTTGGGTATTGAAGACTGACCATCATCATAATCAAGCTCGTTTATATGATGATGATCAAACATTCCTTGATAATGTAAGTTGTGTATAGAGAAAACCGTAGCGATTTTTGAAATAATTGGATCATCTGCGTATTCAACCTTTACAAGATTTGGAATAAGACCACCTTGCCAATCTGATGAAACTATAATATCAGGAATCCATGCTTCTTTTAGATTTGCACTCATCTTTATAAATTCTAAGGCACCTCTACATAGAACAGCCCAACGTGCAGCATCGTCATCATAACCGTATACATTTCCTCTTTGCTCAAAAAACTCTTGATTTTCCAAAAAGTAGTTTATAGGAGCATCGGGCTGTGTCTTTTCAAGTATTTTGATATTACAAATAATTGACCTCTCTTCATTTGTAATATTAACTCCTTCAATTAGATATTTGAATTTATATTTTTCATTGGGAATACTAGCGTATTTGGGGATTATTATGCGTGGATCATGTCCAAGACCCTTTAGAGCCCTAGGTAGGGCATACATAACCTCGCCCAAACCACCTACTTTTATAAAAGGAGCTGCTTCAGTGGATACGAAAAGGATCTTGAGACCCTTGTTCTTCTTCAGGAAAGAGATAAGAGGTAACTTTGAAGTCATAAGAAATATTGTATCACAACTACAGGGTATTACCAATGATCTTTTTGATTAAATCCTTTGTTTCTTCTGGGTTCTTCACAGAAATAGCATTTACACCTGTGTTGATAACTGGGTTATCATTTCCTCCGGCAAAAAGTGAATCTCCTATAAAGATCATCTCATTCTTTGGTACTTTAAGGTATTCCACCATTTTTTCTATTCCATAAGCTTTATTTTGACCTTTTGCAGTTACGTCTATTGATGTTGTACCAGCTACGCCTATTTCGAACTCTGGAATGACTTTTTCGAGCATTTTTTTTATTTCCAGTCTCTTTTTCTGATCACAATCCCATTTTTCCTTTATGTTAAGTGGCGCATTTTGACCAAGGGCAGAAAAGGTAATGGATGAAACCCTATCTTCTATAAGTTCTCCCCAATCATCTTCTCTGGCATATTTTGTATAAAAATCTATTTCCTTTAGGACCTTCGAAAAAGCATCTATTATTTTTATTTTGTCTTTTCCAGACATAGCTTCTTGGTAAATCATTTCCCATTTTCCATTTTTTATACTCCAAGCAAAGTACGCTGTTCCATCAGTAGGAAAAATGTGAAGATTTGAGAAATTAGAATCGATTTTTAATAGAAAAATAAGTTCTTTCTCCATTTGTGCCATGCTACCGCCGGATATTACAGCCACCTTCTTTTCTTTTAATAATTTAAAAAATAGTTCTGACATCTCTTCGTCAATTGTTTCTTTGCTTTTTGTTAGGGTATTATCAAGGTCAAATATTATAAGTTTGTACATATGTTTATTATAGCAAAAATTTTAATTCTGATATACTCATGATATGAAGCAAAAACAAGGACTAGAATTATTGAAAACTGGGAGAAATGTCTTTGTGACAGGACCCGCTGGAAGTGGGAAGACATACTTGGTAAATTCATATATAAAATATTTAAAGGAGCATGGCGTAGAAGTTGGAATTACCGCTTCGACGGGTATTGCTGCTACTCATATGGGTGGAATTACAATCCATTCTTGGGCCGGTATCGGTGTAAATTCGTATCTCTCTGAGGCAGACATCGAGGCCATGTCAGAAAAACCATATTTGGCAAAAAGGTTTGAAAGAGTAAAGGTTTTGATCATTGATGAGGTATCGATGCTTCACCATTTTCGTCTTGATCTCATTGATCAGGTCTTAAGAACTATGAAAGGGGTAAATGATCCATTTGGAGGAGTGCAAATCATACTTTGTGGAGATTTTTTTCAATTGCCACCGATTAGCCGATTTGGGGAGCCTGAAGCTCATTTTATTTACCATTCACAATCTTGGCAGGATGCTGGGTTTACCATTTGTTATCTCGACGAACAATTCAGGCAGAGTGATAATGCAGTTTTAACTATTCTAAATGAAATCCGTTCGGGAGAAGTTTCGGAGAAGTCAAAAGAGATTTTGAACAGTCGTTTAAATAAGAAAACTTCTACTATAGAACCTACAAAACTTTTTACTCACAATGGAGATGTGGATAATATAAATATTATGGAATTGGATAAGTTGAAGAGTTTTGAGCAATCAGAATATGGTATGGATACAAAAGGGCAACATTTTATTATTGAGACATTAAAAAAGTCATGTTTGGCTCCACTCACATTAAAATTAAAAGTTGGTGCACGTGTAATGTGTATAAAGAATAATTTTGAACAAGGGTATGTAAATGGAACGCTTGGTGTAGTGGCTAGTTGTAAAAGAAATCAAGATCCTGTTATTCGTTTGGCCAGTGGAAAACTTATCACTATTGAAAAGGCTTCGTGGAAAATAGAGGAGGAGGGAAAACTGAAAGCAGAAATACAACAATACCCACTTAGACTTGCATGGGCTATCACTGTACATAAAAGTCAGGGGATGAGCTTGGACGCGGTGGAAGTGGATCTCTCAAAGGCTTTTGAACCGGGGATGGGGTATGTGGCACTTTCACGAGTTCGTAGTCTCAATGGTCTTACTATTTTGGGTTTAAATAAGATAGCACTTGAAGTAAATAGTGAAGTTTTAGAATTTGATATCAAACTTAGAGATTCATCAAAACTGTCAGAAAAAAGTATGCTTATGTCAAACCCTGAACATATTATTCGTGAACAAAATGAATTTCTCAAGCACATACTACCAGAGAAAAAAGAAATAAAGCTATCTTCACATGAAGAAACCGCTCTTTTACTCGAAAAAGGAATGGGGCTCTCGGAAATAGCAAAAAAACGTGGCTTAGTTTCTGAAACTATTGTTGAACATATGGAAAGACTCCTTGAACAAGGTTTGGATATAGATTTTCAGTATTTAAAGAAAGAAATATCACAATCAAATTGGAAAAAGATAAATAGAGCTTTTGATGAAATAATAGACGAGGGTGGGGAAGTTCTCCTATCTCAAGCTAAAAGAAAGCTAGGTGCAAATATTTCATATTTACAGATACGGCTCGCTAGAGTTATTAAGGGTCTTGTTCCAAAAAGTTAAGAGTTTTTTCGTGCCCGCTTCTTCTTTTTATTTTTATATAAGAGTTTTGATTCTTGGGTAATTGCTAGAATTCCGATTACAACTACATACGTTGCTCTAACTTCAGCGGGGAGTTCATATTCTTTTTTCAAATAGATGTTTATTACTAAAAGTGTAATTACTAGAATAGTCCAAACTATAACGTAAAGTTCACCTGGGTGCATGGTTTGATTGTTATCATGCCAACGTTTGAATTCCTTTTCTGCACTATATATAGCCAGAAATGCAGTATAGAAAACAGAAACCAAAAGAATCAAGCCATCTTTATCAAAAGCATTCTCAGTTATATAGTCAGCAATAATCAAGAAAAAAAAGATAATAGACCAGAAGTTAGTAGCTCTGCGCCATAAATTTTGATCAAGCTTTGGAAGTACTTTCATACATATATATTTTGTCATGTTTTTGATTTTTATACAATACAATTTTGAATTCATTTTGTGATACTATATTAAGGGAAAGCACTTAAACAATTTATTGAGGATTTTATGGATACAATATTTAAGTTTCCTCGTGGGACTATTCGTCAGGGGGGGATGGGATTTGGTATCTCTACTCCTCTTGTTGCAAAGACAGTCGCTCTACTTGGTGGTTATGGTACGGTAACGGGTGTTATCGGTGATCGTTTTCTTGCTATGGTTCTCCAACAGGGAGATCCGACTGGGGAATATCGTCGGGCACTATCACATTTTCCATTTCCATCAATAGCGAAAATGGTTATAGATGCATTCTATATTCCTGTGGGTAACCCAGAAGGGGTGCAAATACGGGGTATACCAATGTTTACTCTTGATCCATCACGCTTACTCATTGCCCTCACTATCTGTGCAAATTTTGCACTTGTTTGGTTGGCAAAAGAGGGTCATAAGTACCCAATCGGTATTAACTACTTAGCAAAGGTAGCTCCTCCATTATTGGCTGGAGTTACAGGTGCTGTACTTGCAGAAGTTGACTTTGTCACTGTTGGTGCGGGTATACCAGATCAAATACCAGGGATGATGAGAGACATTGTTTCTGGTAGAGAGGCAAGCTACCGTATACCTATTATTGGTGAAAACATCAAATCCCATACGATGACATTTGATCCAAAAAGATTCTTTGGGGAGAAACTTCCTTCTGATTTGAAATTACCAGATTTTTTGCCAATCGTCTCATCAAATCTTCTTGCGACAATACTCATGAATGATTTACCAAAAGGTTCTGTTCAGGGTTTTGTTATTGAAGGTGAACCTGCTGGTGGACACAATGCCCCACCTCGGACGCCTGGAGTGGATAGTAGTGGAGCGAAATGTCGGGTTTATGGTAAAAAAGATGAGGTTGATTTTAAAAGGATAGCAGACCTCGGTTTACCTTTTTGGATTGGTGGTGCATATGCATCAGTAGAAGGGATAAAGAAGGCACTATCAGTTGGCGCAGGTATTCAGGTTGGTACTGCTTTTGCTTTTGCAGAAGAGAGTGGTATGAACCCAGATACTCGCAGAAAAGCTCGCGCTAAGATTTACAGAGGCGAGGCACATGTCCGGACGCATTATGAATTTTCTCCGACGGGTTTTCCATTGAAGATTTTTGAGATGGAAGGGACTTTGTCAGAGCAAAGTGTGTACGGTCCACTAGTGCGCACCTGCGATCAAGGAGCTCTGGTTTATTTCTATGAAAGACCGGATGGTTCTATCGGATCTCGTTGTCCTGCCGAGCCAGTGGAGGACTTTGTTGAGCGCAAAGGTGGGAAAATTGAGGACACTGAAGGTAGAGGTTGTCTTTGTAATGCTCTCATCTCTAATACCTTTTTAACAAATAAAGGTAAACCACCAGTTATTACTTCGGGGGTCGATGTTGGAATCATAAGATCCTTAATGAAGAATGAGAATGATTCTTATTCAATTGCCGATGTATTTAGGTTTTTACACTGTTAGTTAGTGTTTAGTGTAACCTTATACATTTCAGATTTCAGAGACCACCGGTTCACATCGGTGGTTTTTTTATTACTCGCACAGAATGGGTTAATACAGACACTGTAATATTTATCTCACTGGTACGACATCTTAAGTAGGATTAATTATTAGATGATAACAAAAATAAATATATGAATATGACAAAAATTTTTGGTGCGAGTATGGTAGCAATAATAGCTGTAGTTTTCTTGGTTTCAGCTCAAGATGCATTTGCTGCTGAATCACCAAACGTTCTCGTAGGACAGAATCTAACTATTGGATCAACAGGTTCAGAAGTTGCTATGTTACAAGCACTTCTTTCTGAAATGGGATATCTAAATATTCCAGTTGGAATAGCACCTGGATATTATGGACCATTGACAAAAAGTGCAGTAGCATCATATCAATCACGAGAAAATGTTACACCAGCAATAGGTTTTTATGGACCGATAACAAAGGTCGCTATGCATGCTGATTTTGCTTCACACAATTGGCTTAGTATTCTTGGTTGGTAATAATAATTATATAAATATAATATTATGCTCACAATAATTGCAACCATTCTCATTATACTTTGGATCCTCGGTCTAGTTACTTCATACACGATAGGTGGTTTTATCCACATACTATTAGTTATTGCGGTGATTATGATACTCATTCATTTGATAAGGGGACAAAATGTACTGTAGAAAATAGACCACTGGTAGTTTATAGGTATTAACAAAGACATGCATCAAAATGCATGTTTTTGTTAGTTGATAATAAAAATCCTCGATGCATCTAGGAAGCATCGAGGGGTGATTGATTTTCTTTATTGTGTTGTAAGGTGTCTATGGAGTTCATCAGGCCTCTTTCCGTGGGCTATGTAAAAGTAACGAGTGTCTTTGTCGTTCATATCTAAGAGCTCATCAAATTCGTGGATGTTGAGCGGAACGTTTTTTGCATCTGGCAGAAAAAGACGTCCATAGTTAGTCGAGCAGAATACACCCCTAGCGACTCCTACCTTCATATCTGAGTCCAATAAGTTCCACTCACTGTATACTGGAACGCCGAGTGGTCCTATAAGTGGTTGCCAGCAACTTCGGCATATTTGATGGCATAGCAGAATCTCTCCTCCACAGTGTGAGCAACTCGGGGCATCACCATTTGGAATTGAAACTGCGAATTTAAAGCTCAAATTTACTCTAAATAAACCATTGCTTACTATTTTCGCTTTCATATTTTTTGTGTTTAAATGTTAGGTGCGTTCATAGGAAATATAACCCTATGGGCAATTAAAGTCAACGAGTAAAGAGTAAGGCAGTTTTTGTTTTACTTGACTCAATACCCCCATAGGGTATATACTCATGCAATGGACTTATCAAAACAAAAACTTATTAAAAGATTAAAAATAATTGAAGGGCAGATTAGGGGATTACAGGATATGATCAATAAAGATGTATATTGTATTGATATAATCACTCAAACATCAGCAGTAAAACAAGCACTTGCTGGTGTTGAGGATGTTTTAATGGAAAGTCACCTTGGTACATGTGTAGTACATCAAATACAAAAGGGAAAAGAGAAGACTGCCATTGAAGAAATATTAAAAGTTTATCAACTTAAAAGAAAATAAAATACATGAATACACCCAAAATATTTAAAATTAAGGGAATGCATTGTGCATCTTGCGCAAGTATTATTGAGAAAATTTTTAAGAAAACAGAAGGTGTTGAGTCTGCAGAGGTAAACTATGGTACTGAGACTGCAAAAGTGGTTTATGATGAAATGATGACAAACCCACACCACCTTTCAGGGAAAATAGAAAAGCTTGGGTATTCTCTTGCTATTCCTACAGCTGAAAGTATGGGAATGTCTGCTGATGAACACGCAGCTCATCTAGGGCTAAATCAGTCAAAAAAGGAAAAGCTTGATGAAATCGCTAGTATGCGAGTAAAGGTTATATCAGTTATTCCACTCGCAATTTTCAGTATATTTATTATGGGTTATGACATGCTTTCACAATACAGTGTGATTCCTGAAATGAGTTATTTCTTTAAAGAATTTTTTCATCACCTTTTGCCTATTTTTGCTACATATACTTTATTTGTAGTAGGAAAACCGTATCTTTTCGGTTTTTACCGTTTTATTCGATACGGAAAAGCAAATATGGATACACTTATCGGTATTGGAACATCTGCTGCATTTCTATATAGTCTTGTAGTTACCTCGTTTGAAGAATCTCTTCGACCTTTTATAAATGTTGATAATACTTACTATGATGTAACAATCGTTGTCATTACTTTTATCGCTTTAGGAAAATATCTTGAAGCAAGGTCAAAAATAAAAACTGGAGATGCTATAGAAAAGTTACTAAATCTTCAGGCAAAGACAGCTCTGGTAATTCGTGATGGAAAGGAGATAGAAATTTCAATAAATGATGTAAAGCATGCCGACCTTATCATAGTAAAACCAGGAGCAAAGATTCCAGTAGATGGAGTTGTCACTTTCGGATCTTCTTTTGTCGATGAGTCAATGGTCACTGGTGAGCCAATGCCTGTCTCTAAAAAAACGGGTGACAGCGTCGTATCTGGCACGATAAATACCACAGGGTCATTCACATTCAAAGCAACTAAAGTCGGATCAGAAACACTTCTCGCACAAATCATAAAAATGGTTGAGGAAGCTCAAGGAAGTAAGGCTCCAATCCAGGCTCTTGCCGATAAGATCTCAAGTGTATTTGTACCAATTACTCTAGCTATTGCTTTTATTACTCTTGCATCATGGCTTTTGATAGGTAGTAGTGTACTTGGATTTTCGCAGGCTCTTTCATTCGGACTCGTCTCTTTTGTTGGAGTTCTCGTTATCGCTTGTCCATGTGCATTGGGACTGGCCACACCTACAGCCATTATAGTTGGAGTTGGTAAAGGAGCAAGGGAAGGGATTTTGATCAAAGACGCAGCAACACTTGAAAAACTTCACAAAGTAGATACGGTTATTGTGGATAAAACAGGAACTATTACTATAGGTAAACCCACTCTTGTAGATATACAAAACCTTTCAGATTTTAAAGATGATGAATTGATTTCGATCATTAGTTCTCTTGAGAAAAAATCTGAGCA
>CALRCS010000008.1 GCA_943354625.1 Candidatus Nomurabacteria bacterium
AAAGTAAATTTCTACGAACTTTTCGTAGGAAATTAGATGTTGAGAAAAGAGAGGTAGGAGGAGGGTCTTTTCAGCTGACTTTTTAACTTCTTCGACTTTCTTTAATGGCTCCGCAGAAACAATCTGACCTTGAAACTTCCCATCTATTTCAACAACTATAAATCGTACACGAACAAGTTCCCCGTTTTTATCCTTAACGATTCTTTCAAAAATGCTATTTAAATTTCTTTCCTGAGTTAATAACATATTCATATTATATCTATTTATTTTATTTTGTCCAGAACTTTTCATGTTATACTACCCTAATGGAAAACCTTATTCATGCAGATATTTTTTTCTTTATAACGAGTATCGTTGCTGTGCTTCTCGGAATACTTATCGCTATCATTCTCTCATATTTAGTCATTATCCTTAGAGATATTCGTGAAATCTCACGTATCGCTCGATCAGAGACGACAGACTTGGCAGATGATATCCATACTATGCGTTCAGAAGTGCACAATCAGCTTAGGAAAAATTCATCTATATTGACTTCCATAATATACATCATTCGTGGTTTCTTTCGTCGAAGAAAGTCACGCATTACTAAATATTAATAATTATAACTAAATGAAGAACACTAAAATAACTAAGACAGGTGAAAGTCATGGGGTAGCTCTAGGTTTAGGAGTAGCCACATTAGCTGCAACAGTTGCGGGAGCATATTTTCTGTATGGATCATCAAAAGGCCCTGCACGTAGAAGAGCTCTCAAAACTTGGACAGTAAAAATGAAGGGTGAAGTTATGGAGGAAATAGAGAATATGAAAGAACTCAGTGAAGTTGGATATCACAATGTTATCGATAAAGTTTCAAAGAAATATGAGGCCCTTCAGAATATTGATCAAAAAGAATTGCAGACAACAGTAAAAAGATTAAAGGGTCATTGGAAGGATATTAAAAAGGAGCTTAAGGCTTAAATAATAGCTTATTTCTCTCCAATCTTCACCTTTGGTGCTTTTAGGATCTTACCATTCAATTCATACCCCTTTTGGACCACTGTAGTGACATTAGAGCCCTGTTTACCGTCTTCTATGGCTTCGTCTCGCATAGGGTCAAAAGGCTTACCAATAGGGTCAATTTCCTTCAAACCAAAGCCTTCAAGGACTGACTTTAGTTGATTAGCGATATATTCCACACCAGTACGCCAATTTTTGTCGGCTTTTTCCCATACCTCTTTATTCCCCATTGCCATATTAAAACTATCAAGAACTGGGATAAGTTCTGATATTAAATTTTCATTTGAAAAACGAGCGAAGTCTTTCTGTGACTCCAAATCTCTTTTCCTGACATTGATAAATTCTGCTTTATCCTTTTGCCAATTATTGAGATATTCCTGCTTTTCTTCAATAGCCTTTTTGAGCTTTTCCTTTAGACTTTTAACAGTATCGTCGATAGTCTCATCGGGCTCTATTGTTACATCATCTTTTTCGTCCATAGTGAAACTAGTATATAGAAAAATTAGAAAAAAGAAAAGGCCCGCAATTAAGGGGCCTTTGTGTCCAGAGGTTACTCACGTATATTCCAGATCCCATTGAATTCTTTGAGTTCTCTTTCATACTGACTAATCATGGTAGTAGAATAACTTACAGCTCTTATATAACTCTCAACCTCGTCACTCCCACTCAGTTTTTCAACCTCGTGACTCGCTTGAAGTCTTTGATGTTCTTCCTGATACCATCTTTGAAGTTCGCCATGAAGCTTTAAAGCTTCTTTATCTCCATTGACGTTTTTTTTCCTCGAGCATTCTTTGTATTCTTTTACAGCGTCGTAGAGCTCCCTTTCTTTTGTACCCTTTCATTCTATTGTTTTTATGTATGTTGTTTGGAACTCACCAAATTTTCTTTCAAGTATAGCAATGCTCTGTCTTACTGCTTCGATTCTCTGTGGGGCAACAGAGCTTGAAGTCATACAACCATGGCAAAAGCGTCTTCGTTGCAGGACCTTTAAATGAGAATCGTATACAATCCTAGGTAAATCTAGTGGAACATGTCTTTCCCCGACGAGTGCCACATAATCTTGAAATTCATCAATTACTTTATCACTTCCAGCTGTTGATTTTTCTCTAATTGATTTTTCAAGTTTACGAGATAATTCTAAATTTCTATTGTGATTTCGTCTCCATTTTGATACTAGTCGTAGCACTATAAACCCACTTATAGCGTATATTAGGTAATTCATTTTTTCAAAGAGTTAAGGTTTATTTTCCCTTTTATTCTATCCCTTTCTACCACAAAACACTTAAAAAGTAAATTATCTCTTTGACCACTGAGGACTCTTTCGCGCTTTCTTGAAGCCGAACTTACGTCGCTCTTTTGCTCTTGGATCTCGTTTTAGAAGACCTGCTTTCTTTAGTTTACCTCGGAGTTCCTTATCGTATTCTATAAGTGCACGAGCAATACCGTGTCTTACTGCATCTGCTTGTCCACTAATACCTCCACCCTTTGCAACTATTGTTATTTTAAATTTTGTTTCAGTAAGCTTTGCTTCTGTCATAGATTCCATAGCTGTTAACTGAAGTTCTTTTGTAGGAAAATATTCTTCTATTGTTCTACCATTTATGTCGTATGACATCTTTACACCAGGCGTAATACGCACACGAGCAGATGCTGTTTTTCTTCGGCCTATTGCTTCTATATATCTTTCTGATTTTATTGGTGTTTCTTTCATAAAATTATTCTGTAATAGTTAAATTTTTCATCATAGCTTTTCTAAGTGAATTTGATGGAAGCATACTGAATACTGCTCTTTCAAAAACCTCCTTTGTTCCTTTTCTATCTATAAGATGTTCTAGAGTCTCTGTAAAAAGTCCACCTCTAAATCCTGTGAATGTTACATACTCCTTTTCCTTTAGTTTCTTAATATCCAAAGCTGCCTTGCTTGTATTTATAATACTCACTTTTACTCCAGAAACTTTATTTCTAGAAAAACCGACAGTTCTCTTTCCATTCAAAAGACTTGCCGCTTCGCTAGCGACTCTTCCCAATTTCTTTCCTTGTGCATCTATAGTGTGGTTCATAGTATTAATGTTATTTATTATACAAATTCAATCATGGCCATAGGGGCTGCGTCAATCTTACGTGGAGATAACTTTATGATTCTCGTATAGCCACCTTTTCTATCCATGTATTTCTTCGCAAGAGTGTCAAAAAGGACTTTTGTCTCCTTTTCACCATCTAGCTTAGAAATAACTACTCGACGTGAAGAGAGAGTTCCTGACTTTGCTTTTGTGACTAGTTTCTCAACATAAGGACGAAGCTCTTTTGCTTTTGCAAGAGTTGTCTTTATCTTTGTCTCATTTATGAGATTTCGTGCAAGAGAACGCATCAAAGCATTTCTTTGATCCTTCTCTAGTCCAAATTTTCTTTTTACTGAATGGTGTCTCATAAATTTATATTATATTACTTTAATGTAATGTTATAGCCAGCTAGTATCTTTTTAATTTCCTGGATACCCTTACTTCCAAGACCTTCAATATCTAGGATATCAATCTCCTTCTTTCTTGCAAGTCCGCCAATAGTTCGGATATTTGCACTTGTTAATGCTTTTGTTGTTCTTGGAGAGAAACCTATAGCATCAATACGTGTCTTTAGGAATTCAACATCCAATTCTTGTTTTGGTTCTGAATCAGATTCATCTGGTGTTTTTTCTTCTTTTTTACTAATAACAACTTCCTCTTCCTTAAATCCTACTATTGATTTTAGCTGTACAATCATAAGAGTAATGGAATTCTCAAGTGCCTCGTTTGGAGTCAAAGTACCGTCAGTTTCAATAGTAATACGTAGACGATTAAAGTTTGTTCTGTCTCCAACTCGCATATTTTCAACTTCGTAATTTACTTTTACTATAGGAGTAAAAGTTGCATCAAGAGAAATTGTACCTATATCAACTCGATCCTTTGTGATTATGTCTTTAGAAACATATCCAAGTCCCTTTTCAACTGTGATTTCTACTTCCAAATCGGCACTCTTGTCTGTAAGTGTTGCTATGTGTAAGTCTGGATTCAAAATTTCTACTTGCCCAGGAACTTCTATATCTTTTGCTGTAACTGTCTTTATACCCTTTGCTTTTAATGTAATAGTCTGAGCTTCATCTGTAATAATTCGAATACGAAGCTTTTTAAAATTGAGAATAAGAGCAATAACATCCTCCTTTACACCATTTATAGATGAAAATTCATGTTCAACACCCTTTATCTTCACACGAGTTACAGCTGCACCTGGTAGAGATGAAAGAATAATTCTTCTCAGTGAATTACCTAGAGTGTGTCCGTAGCCAGGATAAAGACCATCAATTTCATAGGTACCACTAAAACCCTCCTCACGGATTACCTTTGGCTTTGATGGAACAATTATTGAATGATTTGACATATATTTTTTATTAAAAATTAAAATTATTACACCCTATTAATCCTAACGACTATAAAATTCCAAAACTGCTCCTACATTGAACAATAATTCCGTTGACTGAACATTCGGTATACCCTCAACCTTTACTTCTTTCTTTTCGAAATCGAGCTTGAGCCATGATGGAATTTTTATAGATTTGAATCTTTCGTCAAGTAGTGTAAATAGAGCTTTCTTTTTACTGCCTTCTCTAATACCAATAACATCTCCTACTTTTACTTGGTATGAAGGGATAGTGACAATTTTGCCGTTTATTGTTAGGTGACCGTGGGATGTCATTTGTCTAGCAGCTTGTCTTGTTGTAGCAAACCCTGCTCGTAGAGCAACATTATCAAAACGGCTCTCTAAAAGACTAATCAACTGTTCTCCAGTATTTCCCTTTTTTTCAGTAGCTTTTGTAATGTAGTTACTAAATTGTTTACTTGTAACACCATAACTATATCGAGCTTTTTGTTTTTCTAGTAGACCTAGTCCGTAATCACTTTTTGCGCGAGGCTTTGATGATTTACTAGCAAGCTTTTTTTGCTCTGTACGTATTATAAATTTCTGAGTCTGTGTTTTTTCAAATACAGCCACTCCTAGTCTTCTTGCAATTTTATATCTTGGTCCAATTTTCATATAAGTGTTTTTAGATAATATTATACTCTTCTAGGCTTCTTTTGTTGTGGGCCATTGTGTGGAACTGGTGTCTCATCCTTTATAGATGCAATATTTACACCTCTTGAAATAAAGCCTCGTATTGCTGATTCTCGACCAGATCCAACACCTTTTACTATAACCTTTATCTCTTTTAGACCTAGAGCCTCAGCTTTTAGGGCCAATGTCTCTCCTACCTTTGCGGCTGCAAAAGGTGTACCCTTCTTTGCTCCTTTAAAACCTAGAGTACCACATGATGACCATAATACAGCATTACCATCAACATCAGTTAAAAGGACCTTTGTATTGTTATATGTAGACTGTACATGTAGCAAACCAAAATCCATATGCTTCTTTGAGGAAGTATTTGTTGGTTTGGAGACCTTATCCTTTGTCTCAGTTTCAGTTTTTACAGTTTTTTTCTTTTCCATTTTGATTAAATATCTATCTTATTTCTTTTCTTCTTTCTTTCTTCCTGAACCCATAGTCTTTCTAACGTTTCCTCTTACTGTTCTTGAATTTGTCTTTGTTCTTTGACCTCTTACCGGAAGTCGCTTTATGTGACGTGAACCTCGGTAGGATTTTATGTCCTTATGACGCTTGATATTTGATGCGACCTCTCTCTTTAGGTCACCTTCTATTTTAAATGATTCAACTATTTTTCTAATTTCATTTTCTTGATCAACTGTAAGTTCTTTTGACTTAATCTTTGGATCAATCTTTGCTTTTTCTAAAATGTGCTTTGCTCGTGATCTACCAACACCATAAAGCGCTGTGAGTGCTATATCAAGTCTTTTTGTGTCGGGAATTGTAATACCAAGTATTCTCATAATATATATTATTTTTAACCTTGTCTTTGTTTATGTCTAGGATTAGCTTTGCAAATAACGTAAACATAGCCCTTTCTTCGGACTACTGAGCACTTCGGACATATTTTTTTCACAGATGCTTTTACCTTCATTTTTATTAAAATTTATCTAATATGTTGCTAAAATCTTTTTGTGATTCGTGCTCTACCTCCGTACTGATCTAATTCAAGTTCGACTTTATCACCAATAAGAACTCTTATACGATGCATTCGCATCTTTCCTGCTAAATACGCAAGTTGTATATCATCCTTACCATCAATTTTTACTCGAAACAGTGTGTTTGGCAAAGCTTCTGTGACCAAGCCAAATGCTGTAGTCGTTGCCTTCTGTTTTTGGCTGTTATTGATCTTGGTATTGATATCGGAATCCATTAATTTCGCGTTTATATATACTACCAGAAGTCTATACTAAAAGTCAATGCTTGTACTCTATTTTAATCTTTTCTGCTGAATTGGGGAATGATCTCATCCAAAATGGGGTAATCAAAGTATGCACACTTGAGATTGATGGATATTTGGCAAATACAAGATTACTATCCTGTAGCTTCACGCCAATTAGGTCATTTTTGAGCTTTTTCTCATCGAAGACACCAGTCACTACTACCTGTCCTTTTAGTGTAAATATGAGAGGAGTTTCCTTTTTAATTGAAAAATCTTTAATATTTGAAATTTTAAACTCAAGTTTTTTATCACCTTCAACAGTATACTCGTCTGATGGGAATTTTCTTATCTCTTTTCCAGCAATATACTTTATGAGTGAACTGCTATTGAATATTGCTCCATAAGCACTACCTTTTACTGTTATCTCTGCAGTACTATCATCTTTCATGACCGGTTCAATGCTGGTGTATTCTACATTATATGCAGTATCGTATAATATATATTCACTAGGAACACTTTGAGTTCTAAGTTTTGTAAGAAGTTGCTCCTTTAGTAAATCCTGCATTAATTTAATTTTTTCCTTTTTAGTATCTGCATTTATCACCATTTTATTTCCATAAAATCCACCAGTTATGCTGGTTTTAATTTTTGCGGAGAAGCCACTATATTTGTCCGTACCTTTATAGCCTGGAATTTTAAATTCTCCTTTAGAATCAGAAATATTCATATTGTAGTTATCACCAGGCTGGTCTGCTACTACAGCAACAGATATACTCCCAGCTGTGGTTTTCTTTCCAGGAACGTTTACTGTTGTTGAAGTTCTATATATCAAACCATTTGGACTCGAAAGTCTAGTTCCTGCAACAAGGATTTGTGGACTTGCACTATAGTTATTATAAATAACGACACTTCCTCTTGCTTTTGTTTGTATAAGGGGACCTTTTACTGCAGGGATTGTCTGGGTCAAGGCATCGGATACCACAACTGTGTCATAACCAATGTCTTCATTATCAGAATCTACTGCGATATTGTTATTTGTGCTTTTCTTTGCTGTATATGTACCATTTACGTCAACATTTACCACTTTTGATGTGACGGTAATCATAGCTTTTGAATATGAAAGTGAAAGTGCAATACCGATAACAGCAATAGAGATAAAAATAATAATAAAACTAATCAAGTATTTGTATGATCCATTATTATTTTGATTATCTTTTTCTATATGTACTACCTTTTTTGGTCTCGCGGTGACTTTCGGTATTTCTTCATCTGGAGTATCAACTATTATTTTTCGGATAGCACGTCTCTCACTTGGCAAAATATCTTGCACTATTTTCTTCGTACTATTTCTTTCTAGTTTTTTTATTGCCATTCTTTTTATTTATTATATCATAACTTATGATATTTTTTTTAGTGCAAATACATACATTTTTATCATATTACTTTTAGCAGATCCTTTTTCGAATATAATATCGTCTCCAAAGTCAATCTGATCAAAGGGTTCTATATTAAAATTGAACACATTTTTTAATGCTAAAGCTTGTTTAAAAAGGTCAAAGTGACTATGCGCTGATAAATATACAGATCTTGGAACATTTGTAATATCAAAAATATTTTCAAATGATTTTATAAAAAGATCGCTCCATTCATTTATAAGTGGCTCTACAATGTTATTTGTATCAATTTTCTCTTGATTTATCAATTTATCACCTTGAAATAATGAGAGTAAGGAATCACTAGATTCAACACTCTCACCTGACTTCTGAGCCATTTTCCTAAGTAGTGTGGCTATTCCAAATGGAAATGATGATATATGTTTACAAAGTCCATTTTTAACTATTATCATATCTGTTAGCTCATTGTGAATGTGAATGTATATAAATTCACTTTTATCATCCAATACTTCTCTCAAGGCTTCGTATTGCAATAATAATGCTGAATGGAAGGTATGATTCTTTATATGTATATGTCTACTAACGGCTACTTGCACCTTATCTAGAAAATTACTCATACTAAAAGATGTGGATATTGAGACTTCGAGTAAATGAGCTTTTTTCTCTTCAAAAGCACTTGTTGGATAACCGTTTAATTTTATTTCAAATATTTTTTGTTCAATAGCTTTTGTACCATTAACAGCTGTTTCGTTTTTTAATTCATCGTTGATAATTTCAGATATTATATCTGAATCAATTTTAGTTTCTTTTTCATAATCCACTTTTACTGTCTTAAGTTTTGAAAAAATCCAAGGAGAAGAAAGTATGTAGTTAATATTTAAAATAGGCATTCCTTGAGATTCCTTTACCAAGTGCTCTATTACATCAGAAATTAGCTTAATATTCTTTTTAATTAATTGTTCGGATTTAGTAATCGTATTTTTATTCAAATATGATTTGGTGACAACAGAAATAATGTGTTTTTTGCCATCATTTCCTTCATAATACAATGCACCGCGGACCAGACTACTCTGAATATCCACAACTATACTTAGATCACCCATTTTATTATTAGAAAAAAGCGAAAACATAATGGAGTTATTATAACATGGAAGTTTTTAGTTCAATACTGCTTTTATCCTACGTACACCTTGTGAGCTAGCTTCTTCTTTTTGAATCTTAAATACCCATTTACCTTCTGGCCCAGCAAGCTCATTTGTATTTTTCACATGAGGTCCTCCGCAGAATTCCTTTGAATATGCAGTCTCTAGAGTATCACCAATAAAATATATAGATACAATATCCGCATATTTTTCTCCAAAGAAATGTCTCGCACCTGTTTTCTCTGCTTCACTACGAGATAGGCTAATAGACTGCACTGGTAGGGCTTTATTAATCTTATCATTTACAATATCCTCCACTTTCTTTTTCTCTTCGTCAGTCATCTTTTTATCATATGAAAAATCAAAACGAAGTCGCTCGAGTGTTATATTTGAACCCTTTTGACCAATACCTTCACCTAGAACATCATGAAGTGCTTGATGTAGAAGGTGTGTGGCTGTGTGGTATCTGATTATTTGTGGATCACGGTCATCTGCAAGTCCACCTTTGAACTTTTGTTCAGCTCCAGAGCGGGAAAGGTCTTGATGTTTTTTAAATTCTTCATTAAATTTCTCAATATCAATATTTATACCTTTTTCTTTCGCCAATTCTAAAGTAAGTTCTAGTGGAAAACCATAACTTGAGAAAAGGGTAAATGCATCAGTTCCCTTTTCAAATTCCTTTAATCCTTTTGAAAGGGTCTCTCTAAACTTTATTTCCTCGTCCGTTAAAACTTTTTTGACTAAAGTATCCTGAATTTCTATGTATATATTTTCGTAAATTTTTTGAACACTTTCAATAACTGGTACAAGGCTAGAAATGACTAATTTATCAGAATGTCTAACGGCACGTCGGATCAGTTTTCGTAAAACATATCCGCGGTCAGTATTTGAAGGCAAAACGCCTTCCCCAATAAGGAAAATAGAAGCGCGTATATGATCTGAGACAATTCTGGCAGAAACTAGATCCCAATTCTTTGAGAGCTCTTTTATTTTATCCATAACTGGCTTTAGTAAATCCGTATCATATACATTATCGACACCCTGAAGGGTCATAGCGAGTCTTTCTAGTCCTGCACCTGTATCTACTGATGGTTTTGGAAGTTTGCCAATTATTTTTCCATTCTTTTTTTCATATTGCATAAATACATTATTCCAGATTTCTACGACTTCGCGATTATCATCGGCTTCTACGTATTCGGTATGAGTAAGTCCTCTCCCTTTAAATGTATTTGAGACATCATAAAACATCTCAGTATCTGGACCACAAGGGCCGTTTTCTCCAGCTTCCCACCAATTGTTTTTTGCAGGTAAATAGTATATTCTTTCCCCTTCTATTTTGTTTTTCTTAAAAATCTCTTTCCAAATATTTGCAGCCTCTTCATCTCTTGGAGCATTTGCATCTCCTTCAAAAACTGTAACGTATAGCCTGTTTGGATCCATTCCCAATCCTTCGTCTTTATCAGTTAAAAATTCATAACTCCAGTTTATTGCCTCCTCTTTAAAGTAATCACCGAGTGACCAGTTTCCAAGCATTTCAAAAAAAGTTGCATGAGTCTTATCACCTATGTCATCAATATCAACAGTTCTCAGTACCTTCTGCACATCTACAAGTCTAGTGCCTTCTGGGTGGGGTTTTCCAAGAAGATATGGAATGAGAGGTTGCATACCAGCTGAAATAAAGAGGGTGGAATTTGTAATTCCCTTTTCATCAGTAGTAATAAGAGATGAAGATGGGATAATAGCATGCTCTCTTTTAGCAAAAAAGTTTAGGAATCTTGTACGTATTTCTATTGATGTCATGAGGAAAGTTTAGCATAAATCTGATTAGAAATTAAGTCTTGAAAAATCTATCTTATTTTTTACTGATAATCCACTTTTTATATTTTTCAGCCATATTCTCAAAACCCTCTGCACTATCTGTAATTTTTTCTTCACCATGGACCATTGTTATGTGAGCATTTAGCTTTATATGTTTTTTATATTGAGGAACCTTAGCCAAACGTGCTACTCTCTGCTTTGTAATCTTAATGATTTTATCAATTGGTCTAGTTACGCTTTTTATAAAGGCATTTGCACTTAGTTTTTTACCAGTTGCGATTTTTATGAACTGCCCAGATTTATAGAGCGAACCCAATTTCCAGACTTTTGTCATTTCTTGTCCCACTTTTGGATTATCAACTATATAGCCATATTTTTTATAAAAATAATCTCTCCACTGACAAACTCCAAGCTCCGCTAATCCATAGCCATGGTAATAGGCTGAACTTTCCCATGAATAAATATGTGGCACATTTAAGATTGAAATAGAATCTTCTGAATAATCAAAATATTTTTTATTAACCTTTCGAGCTGTCTCTAAAACAAATTCTTCTGTAAGATTTTTGCATTCATAGATTTGCTTTTCAAAATCAATTACAAAGTTAATATGCATCATTTCCAGTGGTAGTAGCGGATATAATGCTTTTAATTTTCTTTCATATATATCAAAGGGGTAAGCTTCATTATTTGCATTTTTTGCATAACGTACTCTCCATTCTACAGAACTAGAAATACTATCCATGAACATACTATGAGTTTCTGCCCATGAGACTGTTGAGGGTGGGTACTCAGTATTAATACAAGCATCTTTCTGAATAGAGTTAAGGCGGTCAGCAGCATGACCAGCTTCGTGAAAAACAGTATTTATACCAAGTATCCCAGAACCAATCTGACTAGGAATTGCAGTAGATGTGAAATTGCTCGAGCCAGGCTTCATCTTTCCCTTTTTATCGTAATGAACAATTTCTGGATAATGACAAAAACCATTATCCCATTTACCTTTTCTATCAAGTAAATCGAGTTTTAGTTTCCCACCTCTATAATCTATTCCTAAAGCAGAAAAAGATCGACCCCAAAGATCTATAACATTTTCAAACTGGAAAAAAGGATCCTCTTCTTTTGTAAAATCACCAGTCATCATGTACCCAAAATTCCAAGGTTTACGCAGACCTGGTTTGCTATTTTCCAAATCTCGAATGTTTTTGAAAGCATATTTTGTCTTTTCGTAAATTTTATCAAAAATAGAAAAAAGTTGATTTTTTGTTATTCCTTCATCAAGATGAATTTTATAATCATAAAAATCAGCGTAACCTAAAATCCTTGCGTACTCATTTCTATACTTAATAACTTCAACATAGTCTGCTAATGTTTCTAGTGGGAGTTTTTCTACAGCCTCAAAACACGCTTTTCTAATAGTTTCATCAGGATGGGTTCGCATCATTGTTCGCATTTTATTACGTGATGCTTCAACAAATTCCCCATTAAATAGATAACCCTCCTTTCGTGTGGCGTGAACTTTCAACATTCTTTCTTCGATTTCGGTAACTTTTTTACGAATAGGAATAGCTTCATCAGGAATCTGAAAAAGGCTAAAAAAATTATCCCAAATTTGTAATCGACGTTTTATTTCACCTTTTGATTTTTTAATGTATCCTTCAACCTCATTTTTTAAATTTTTGTCTGATCGAAAAGCATCACGTGCAATCTCCCCTTTATTCATTCTTACTCCATCCTTAGTAATTCCCATTCTAAAATCCCAAAATGCTTCTTCATACTCGGAATGAAGTTTTATGTATCTTTCGTTTAGATAGTTGAGGAAGGATATGGACGTCATTTTCTTTGTAATTATTTATATTTTTTTACTTTATTCCACAAACCTCCTTTATTTCAGCAATCACACTATCAGTTTCTGGTGATTTCATTCCGATTTCTTCTAGAATACTAGGTTTATATAGTATGTCTGTACAGAGAATCACGCCTTTTGAAAGTAATGATTTCTTCATAATATTTGAAAGTGAGTCTAGGCATGTAAATGGGTGTAGGTGAAGCTCTTCGATAATATCATGAAGATTACCCTTTTCTGGATAGTTCCAGCCAAGCATTTTTACGTGATTACACTCGCCGTATTTGATGGCTTGATCTGTAAATTTTGTATTGGTTACAAGCCAACCTTCTGTAAGATGCCTCTTTATATTTCCATAATCAAACATGGTTCCACTTATATCATCAAAACGAGCTTTTATGTATAGGACTACCTTGAGATCAGATTTCATGGCTAGCTCATTATGGAATTTGGCTTCTACCATGATTAGTTTGTCTTTATTCCATGCAACAACGTCAACTTCATGTGGTACACAAACCCCAAGCACGGTTTGGTCAGTCAAAGTTTCATATCCCCATGATTCGAAAATTTTTGCTACGTATTTTTCAAAAGGAAAACCATCCGGGCCAAGTTCAGAAAGGGCTCTACGAATAGAGTATTTTATGGCAATAGGCATTGAATGTCCCCTAAGAAGTTTGAATGCTCTAGAATAAATTTCACTAGTTGGCATACCTTCGTACATTTCCTTATTTAAACCTAAAAGTATTTCTTCTATGATCTGTTCATTTCCCCCAGCATTTCTTAAGGAGTTAACTAGCTTTGATTTATCAAATAGCTCCTTTGTTCCGTCAGCCTTCGTAATTGATATCATATTATTCATGGAAATAGTATATCATAGTGAATTTAATTTGCCTTATTGGGTGTTTGGGTATAGGCTTTTATTTGGAAGGACAAAACTATGAAATTATCAAAAGAAGAACTAAAGCATCTTGAACAAAAGGATTTGGTCAACCACACGCTTACGCTTGAGGAAGTCATGATGTTGCACTACAAGAGACATTGTCGAAGGATGTTTCCAATCAACAATACAGTTGCGATTGATAATTGGGTTGTGAGTAAAGGTTCTGTGATTGTGATGGAAAATGAGGTTGTAGTGGTTTGTGATCCACTCGATTTTCATCTAGTGCCCCCAACTGGATCATTGGAAGTTGAAGTGAATAAGGTGGGTGAAGATCAATCAGGACTTTCATCTGGATTTTTACATGGTACTACTTTAATTATTAGTCAGGATAAAGAGCATACTAGGCACAAAGTGGTTTATTACTTTGATCGTGATAGTCGAGAGTATTCGAATCGAGATGAGATAATCAAAAACCCATCTTATGGATATCGATGGTGAGAGAAAAATTACGACTACCAGCCGTGTACTGGTAGTTTTTTTATATAGAAATAATTCCTCCTCCCAAACACTGTTCCCCATCATAAACTACAAGTGACTGACCTGGAGATATTGTATATTGCAGTTTTGAAAATTCTACGAAGTTTTCGTAGGAAATCACTATGTCGAATAAAGGCTCACGGTACCTAGCGCGGGCTTTTAGTTTTTTCCCAGACGGTGCACTTCCTTGATTCCAATTCATATCAGTCAATTTAATTTTCTTAATTCCATATGGTAAATTTCCATCAGCATTTTTATTTGCCACTGTAATAGTATTATTTTCTATATTTTTTGAAATAATATAATAAGGCTCATCATTTGGAGTCTTTTTTAAAATATTAAAACCATGTCGTTCACCAATAGTAAAAAAGAAACTACCATCGTGTTCCCCGATGACTTCACCTTTTTCATTCAAAACCTCTCCCTTTATTGATTCTATATAATGTGAAAGGAATTCTTTAATATCGATTTTTCCAATAAAGCATAGACCCTGGCTATCCTTTTTTTCTGCATTTGGTAAATTGAATTTCTTAGCAAGCTTTCTGACTTCTGGTTTCTCTATGTTTCCCACGGGGAAGAGTGTTTTTGAAAGCTGTTCTTTTGTTAGTGTCCATAGAAAATATGTCTGATCTTTATTTTTATCATTGCCTGCTATGAGTTTTCCATCAATGACTTGTGCATAGTGACCAGTTGCAATAAAGTCAGCTCCTTGTTTCATAGCCCAGTTGAAAAACCCTCCAAACTTCACGTAACGATTGCACATCACATCAGGATTTGGAGTTCTTCCGGCTTTATATTCATGTATCATATAGTCTACAACTTCTTCTTTGTATTCTTTTTCTAGATCAAGTGTAATAAACGGAATCTCAAGTTTTGCAGCTACACGCATAGCGTCGAGCCTGTCTTCTTTCCATGTACAGTTTATCCAGTCGGGTTGCCAAACCTTGATAAAGACTCCTATTACATTATATCCTTGCTTTTTTAACAAACAAGCAGAAACAGAGCTATCAACTCCGCCAGACATACCTACGTATACCTTTTTATTA